>CALKUJ010000221.1 GCA_937996825.1 uncultured Polynucleobacter sp.
TCGCGAGCGCAACAAGTCAGGGTCTTGAACTGCTGTAACTGTGCTTTTTTGTGACTTATACAATTTATCCATATAGTCTCGCGCTTCTTGAAATTGCTTTCCAGTTACGTTTGACCATGTTTCATCTGGAGCAATTCCATATTTATCTTGCAAATATTCTTTTGCTCTAAAGATATGACTGTTTGGACCTAAATCCTTGACGTTTTTGATGTCAACACCTTGCAAGCCTAATAAGTCTTTTGCAATAACTCCAAGTTCATCAGTTGAAGTCACATCATTTTTGCTTAACTCCATATCTTCAAGTGAATATCTTTTCTTTCCTGCTTTTGGTGCAAGTGTATTTGTCTCTATGTCTGCCCAATTCCGTCCTTTAGCATTTACAGACAGTAAACCTTCTTTACTCATTCGCATTGGAATAATATTTCCACCGCCAGAAGCATTGACGTAAGTTTCAGCAGCAAGTGGATTGTCATTCACAAAAGCACCAGCACCAGATGTTTTGCCTTTGCCAGCAACATTCATTACTGGAATGTCTGCATTTGTTCCGTGGTACACATCAAAAGGGAACATTGCATCAGCACGTTGCTGCGCAGTGTTATTTAGTGGAAGACCAAGACCAAATTGATCTTTAGGCAATGCAGCGCGTTGCTGTGCAAGACGCAGTGCTTCTTCTTGTGGGAACTTGAAAGAGCCAACATCTTTGATGCTCATTCCAACAGGCATATTCTTCATGGCCTTAACTAATTCAACAGGACCACGAGGATTCATTGCAGCGCCAAGCTGCTCCATGCCAGCAGTCTCCATGCGTGGATTCGACACACGTGGAATGTTGGACAGAATCTGCTCTGTTGTTGGTGCTGCTGGCGCTGACTGCAACAAGCCTTGCACAGACTGTGGAAGACGTGGAGTCACATACTGACGCGCCAATGAGTTGATGTCACCAAGCAAACCAACTGGCGCAACAGCAAAACCACGACCAAGAGACTCTGCGTTGCTCAAAGAGCCGCGCAATGCATCCATCAAAAGGCTGTCTGAGTAAGGGTTTTGTGTTGCCATGATTTACTGTCCGTTTTGAGGCATTGCCAAGTTGCTACCAATCTGTCCACCTGTATAGCCACCGTAACCAGCAGCCGCAGCGCGTGATGCGTTAAGACGCTTCATTGTCTCATTCAAGTCCAACAGTTTTTGCTGTTCACGTGAAAGCAGGATGCGACCAATCTCATTACGCACAGGCTCTGGTGTCTGTACCTTGCTCATCAAAGATGAACCAGCAGAGATCATGGCTGGCACATTGCCTGAACCAGCAGCAGTTACGCCTTGCATCAATGGAGCAACATCCAAATCATTAGCACCAGCCAAACGAGCAGCAGTCTGAGAACCACGACCAGCAGACTCCATGCCTTTCAATCGAGCTTCTTTTGCAACAGCAGATGCAAACTGACGGTAGTCATTGCCAAACACTTCACGCAAACGGTCTTGAGTTGCTGGTTCTTTCCACATCTTCAGCAAAGATGTTTGACCAGCTTCAGTACCTGTTTTTTGACGCAAGGCTTGCAAAGCACCAATCTTGTAAGCATCCATCTCTGATGGTGTGAAACCTTTTACTAATTGTTTCACGTCCATGATGTCACCTGTCAAAGCCTTACGACCAGCTTCAGCAGCATCCATCATTTGAGAAGGACCTGCCCAAGTCTTCATGGCTTGTGTGTAAGCAGATTGACCACCAACCTTTGGTGACTTTTCTTCCAATAACTTAACAAGACTTGAACGCACATCGTCGTAAGCATTGGCTTGTTGACCGCTGCCAGCACGCTTCAATGTCTGAGCTGAGTCGTACAAAGACTGCTTCAAAGTGTCCAGCACATTCATTGGAACTTGCTCACCCACTTTGAGTTTAGACAAGTCAAGTGTTTGACCTGTCTTAGTTTCAAATAGCAACTCAGCAGCGCCTTGCGCACGCTTAGAACGGTTCAAGACATCCATCAAGTTGTTATCAACAGTGACAACAGCCTTGTCAATTACATCGTAGAAAGGACGAGATGCTGCTTGACGTTGTGCCGCAAATGACTCAAGGCTTCCAAGGAAATCAGCGCCTTGTGTGCCAAGTGCAGTATCAGCAGCACCCATCAAACGACCAGCACGACCTGATTGACGCTCACGGATTGCACGCTCCAATGCTTGTTTAGTCTCACCAGACAGAGTTGCAACTGTGTCCAACAATTGGCGTGTGTTTGCACCACCAACGTCAGCAATACGAGCTTCAGCACCGAGCTTGCCCATACGAGCCTGAGACATACCCAATGCGCTAGACAGCAAGTCTGGTGGCGTATCGCGCAGCAAGGCTTCAGCAACCTTTTGCTCGGCGTACTTAGTAGCAGCAGCATCAGACACACGACCAGCGATTTGACGACCACCAGCACCAAGAACAGCCATCACTGGTTGAGTTGCTGCGCCAAGTCCAGCACTGACAACGCCAGACTTCAGCACATCTTTAGTGATGTCGCCAATGGATTCAGCTTCAGTTGATCCGAGTCCACCAATCAAGCCATAACCAAGACCTGATGCGCCAGCTTGTGCAGCGCGTTGACCCATACCCATGACTTGACCAGCAGCAGGAGCGCCAGCCAAGTATTGAGCAGCCTTTGCAACTACTGGTGCAACATAAGGCTCTGCCATCTTGCCAGCAGCTTGAACACCTTTAGTGACAGCGCCAGTTGCCATCAATGGCAATGATGCAGCGGCTTGCAATCCAGCAGAAGTCCAAGGACTTTCCTTGCCGTATGACTCAGCAGCACCACGAGCAACATCACGATACTTCGCGTATTCCTCTGCGAGTGGCTTGCCTGTTTTCATTGCGCCAATTGGAGCAAGCACAGCGCCAGCCAGCTCATCCATAAAGCCAAATGTTGGTCCTTGCATTGCGCTAACCAACGCGCGTTGCGATTCAGGTAGCTTTGCGCCAGCCTGATATGCAGGAGACTTTTGTTCCGCTAAGAACTTCAAGATTTCATTTGGCTGATATTGATTCTTCAATGCCTCATTGACTTGAGCGCCAACAGTAGGCATCTGAGCCAAGAACTGGACGATCTCATCGTCACCATAACCAGCTTTACGAGCCTCAGAGATTTTGCTTTGCAGACCGTCCATGATCTATTCCTTACTGTGGGCTGAAGATTGAGCCTAATGGCTTGCGTTGCTGACCATCACTAGTACTACCAGAGCCTGTCATTACTGATGGAATCTTAGCTGGCGCTCCAAGAGCTTTGCTTGCATCAAGGTTGTACTTTGCACCAAAGTCAGCGTACTCATTGCGCTTTTGGTTGTAAGTTTGACCAGCAGCAGCATACAACTCATTAGAAAGATTTTGGAAATCTTGACGTTGAGCTGGTGTCAGCTTAGTTCCTTGAGTCCAATTCTGCACATAGTTTTGCAGACGGTCCATCTTTCCAGTTGCAGCCATAGCAATGCCAAGTTCAGACTCACGCACAACCGAGCCAGGGTCCAGCAGCTTCATAATCTTAGTGGCAGCAGCAACATCACCAATTGGATTCTCTTGCTTGAGTGAAGATTGAACTTGCTTGTACGCTGATTGCATATCAGCAAAGTCTTTGTAAATTGGCTCACCTGAGAACATCTTTTTCAGGTTTGCTTCGTTCTCAAAACCTTTTTGACCTGAATCCATACTGACGTTAACAGCACCAGACTTACGGTAACCGTGAAGTGCTGCAATGCCTTCTTGACCAGTGCCTTGCAACTTACGACCAGACACATATTCCAATGCACGAATATCTGCTGGAATCTCAGCGTTTGGCTTGAGCTTATGTGCTTGTTCCAAGAACTTGCTTGCATCTTCAACTTGACCAGCATTGAAGGCGATCTGATAGTTACGCATTGCACGTTGATACATCAACTCTGTTGGGTCAACAGCTTGAGGCGCTGGCATAGCAATGGCTTGTTGCTGTGGAGTCAATGCAACACCGCCTTGAGGCGCTGCAACTGGTGCTGAACCTTCAGGTGGAACCAATCCAGTATTAGCACCAGCCAATGCTTGGCGGTATAAGCCTAAACGCTTTGCTTCATCCAGCTTTTGACGTGCCATCAATGTCTGAACAGCGCCTTGCTGTGCCTGAGAGTAACCTTGCTGTCCTGCTTGCAAAGCACCGCCAAGTGCTTGACCAAGAGACACTGGACGTGCGCTAGGACCACCAGCAGAAAGCAAAGCTGCTGCTGCTTGCAACATACCTTGATTCTGAATGTCGCTTTGCATTTGTGGTGTCAAATATTCCTCAAGGCCACTACCACCTTGACCAAAGAGTAAACCACCAAAACCTTGAGCTGTTGCCATCATTTACCCCTTACAGTAAGCCGAGAAGACCACCAGCCAATGCGCCATATCCAGCGCCTGATGCTCCACCAATCATGTTTCCAAGCATACCGCCTGACAATGCTCCACCAAGAGCTGAAGCAGATTGGTTTTTATAGATTGGCGTAGTCTGAGTGCCACCAAGATTTGCAGGTTGCAAACCCAAAGCAGCCTGAGAAACGCCAAGACGCTCCAAACCAAGGTTACGAGCAGCATCCAGCTTTTGCTGTTCGTATTGACGACGAGCTTCTTCTTGCTGCAATGCGACTTGTTGAGCCTGAGTAAAGCCTTGTGAGCGCAACTGAGCAGCAGTATTGGCTGCTGTACGGCTGAACGCTTCATTAGTCAAAGCCTCTGCAACACCTTGGCGTGAACCACCAAAGGCTTTAGCTTGCACAGCAGCAGCGCGATCACGCAATTGCTGTTGTTGACGTTGGCGTTCAATATCGCCCAAAGAAGCATCAATGACTTCTTGCTGGTACGGGTTCATGTATGTCTGAACCATGTTTGTACTGTACTCAGGGAAAGCTGCGAATTGACGCTGACCAAGGCCAGCAGCAGTTGCACGAGCATCTTCAAGGTTGCGCAGATATGCGGCCTTCATTTCTGGGTCGATGCCAGTTGTAGTTGTAGATTGGTCAGGAGTTTTGCTACCAAGTCCACCACCAAGAGCCAAGGCTCCTGCGCCAAGACCAAGCATTTGACCTGTTGACAAACCACCTAATGCGCCACCCAGTAAGCCACCAGCAGCAGGACTTGTTGCCCATGCGCCACTAGCTTCACCGAGCAATTCAGGAGCTGCTTCACCCCAACCTAATCCACTCAAACCACCAGTAGCGTAAAGACCACCGCCAATCAAAGCAGCTTTACCAAGGTCACTTGATGCAACATTTTTGACGGTATCAACAGCACCGCCAACTAAATCAGTAGCCCCACCAACAACATCACTTACAACGCCACCCATATCATTCCCCTTTATTACGCTTTGATGCGTAGATGTAGGCCATAGAGCCATCAACCAAACTTGTTTGACATTTCTCTGTCCAGCCAAACGAATCAGCGAACTTCTTGAGCTTGATGTCATCTTCGCGGATTAAAGCTAGAACTGGCAAATTCACCAGTTGAAGCAAAGAATCCACATCTTCCGAATATCGTCTTTTGACTTCACCCGTCCACCTAAAGATGTCAGAGTGAAACCACACATTTCCGTTGAAATACTCCAAATACATGATGTATTCAGCTCGAACACAAACAGGTACTTTTCCCTCTCTCAACTCTTGCATCAATTTTAGTCTCTTGGCAACTCAATAGCGCATCACTGATTTATCGCTTACCAGCAGCAATTGCTTCAATACGATTCACGCCAACACGCCAATCATCCAAAACATTACCCGTATAACGAATCTTTGCTTGGCGGGCTGAGAATCGCACATCAGTTGGTTGAGAGGCTGAGTACGGTCCATAAGTCACTTCGTCTGACGTTGGGTACATCCGAGTCTTGAAGGAGATCACAACCTCACCAAGAGTCTGCTCATCAGGGATGACTTGGCTCACAGACATGATGTTGTCGCCATTTCCAATTTCTAATGGACCAGACTCAGCAAATGGAACGCCACCACCGTAGTCAAAACCAACCTCATGCTCATAGACGTAGCCGTCAGCAGAAACCATCAAAGGATTAGTGAAAACCCCACGATCAGTTCCAGCAGTACGAGACATAGAACCAATAGCCCAATGGTTCTCTCGATAGTTGAATGTGACATAAGAGTCGTTCTCATTAGACTGAGAAGATGGATAGAACCAAGTGACTTCGCCATACTTACTGTTGTGAACGCAGTAAATCTTGCTGCACTGGCTGTAATTGATGTTTTGGAAAATGTAGTCACCAACATCTGATGGCAGTGGCTTGGCGTAGCCGTCATAAATCCAAAAGCCTGAACGACTCATCCAAATCGCAGCAGTATCAATCGTTGCCACAGCTTGAGTTGAGATCACGCCACAACCTGAACCAACCTTCTCAAATGAGTAGACGTAAGGCGCACCAATGTATGAAGCAGCGTGGACATCAACGTCAGTAAAGAGCAAATTCAAACCACGGACACGCTTACCGCACTTCAATGAGCCAACAGTAGCCAACTCAAAGTCACCAGCCTGATTGGTGGTGGAAGCAGTCCAAACTGTGTTGTCTTCCTGATCGCACCACTTAACCATTCGAGGGTTGCCAGAAGCCCCCAAAGCGAATACAAAGCGTTCAGCCGTAGTCATCACAGCAGCGCAAGACGTTGGCGCGTTAGTGATTGCAATAGCCTTTGTAGGCGTTGCAAAGCCTAATTGCCATTCAAGCAATTGACCATCAGAGTCTGAACAGGCAATGAGATATTCGCCCCATGCGTCCATTGTCCATGTAGTGGCTGGCGTTACAGAGCCAAGATCAGGACGAGCAACACCAAAGGCGTATGAGCCGTATGTACTGTATCCATAACCAGTTTTCACCACAGCATTGTCAGCACCAGCCGTGAATGTTGTTGGTGTGATGTCCTTCAAAGTGCCAGCCTCATTCATGGCATAGAGCTTTGACGATGTACCAGCAGCAATCCAACGATCTGTGGAGTTATCACGCCAAGTCAACAAGCCACGGCAAACGCCCGTCATTTGTGAAGATGAGCGTTTACGCCATCCACCAATAGGACGCAAAGTGGCTTCAAACCAGCGAACAAGGTTGGAGTCAAACCAACGACCTGAAGACTGATACTCAGTGCCATTACGATAGACACCAGCAGGGATTTTTAGAGGGATGAGTGCCATGATTGTTACGCTTGAAGGTTAGACACGAAAGTCACAGTCAAAATGACTGATGGTGCTGCTGGACGGATTGGCGTGACTTGTTCAGGAATACTCTGAATTGACACCAATGAGTTTGATGAGCGCCAAACGATTTCAATGTAGTCTGTTGTAGAAACTTCAGCAATGAAGTTCAAAGCAGCCACTAAGTGACCGTATTCATTGGCATTATTTCGTGCTGGAACTGTGAATTGACTATTGCTGTTTGCGATGTTTACGCCGTTTTTGGTGAACCAAATATCAACGTCATGCGATGTGTTGTCAGTGTTTTCGTACTGAATACTGAATTGGAAGTTGTAAATACCGTCTTGCGCAACAGTTATCTTGGTGGTAGCAGAGCTTGTGATAGTTGTTGAAGCCACAGTCTGCGAAGGACTGCAAGCGTATGTGCCTGTGTAGCCAAAAGGCTTGAAGGTGTAAGTGCCTGACGCTTGAACCGTGAAGTTTGCATTGAGCGTAATTTCATTGGTTAGCGTGTCAACTGACACAACGCGCGTATTTGCTGGAACACCAGTGCCAGACACGAATTGACGGGCTTCAATTCCAGCCACAGACGCCACAATGAACTTTGCTTGACCAACTGCTCCACCACTAACAAAAGTCGTAGAAGCAACGTCAGCAGCCGTTGATGACAATTGAAGATAGTGGTAAGTGCCAGCCGTAATTCCTGTCCCCGTCAAGATTTGACTTGGAAAAAGCTGACCTGAGATCATCGCTGTGACTGTCAGCGTAGTGCCTGAGATTGACCCAGTAAACACAGCAGTCTTTGCTTGCATTGACACGCCATTGCTGATGTCAGTGCTGTTGAGTTTTAACGGGTAAGGGATGGTGGTTGAGCCATCAAACTGGTCTGTGGTGTCATAGAACGCCCCATAAGGGATGTTCATAAACTTGCCACCACGAGGACCAAGCAAAGACGTAAAGATGTTTGCAGCCTTCAAGAAAAAGGTACGCAATGCAGCATTGGTCTGCGCAACAGTCAAACGGTCATACCTGTCTTGCGGGTTAGGCAAGTCTGGCGTTGCTGGACTGTTTAACTGTTGCTGGATATTCATGCCTGTATTTTCGCTGAAATCAGGCTGTTATGCCTGACATTGTTTAAGGCACGAATCGTATAAAGCCTGACGTTGCTCAAGACCAATGAAGCCGCCATTTATGCGTTTTGTCATACCCTTGATGTCGCCAACATCAGCAAATGAAGACAAGTTGTTTGTTTTGTAAAACCATCCAGCACTACGCGCTGCATACATAGGCTCAAGCAACAAGTCAGGGTTGTTTACTAGATCAACACCAAGGCTTGAGCCACAGCGTGTGTAGTTATCCTTGCCCGTCAGTTGCTTCAAACCACGACCTCGAAACTTCCAACCTTCACCAGATTCAGCAGGACCGTTACCCATACGTGACGAGTAAACCAAGTTGGCGATCAACTCAGCCTTTCCAGCAATGCTGTTTGCTACGGCTGTCGGAACCAACTTTCCATTCTCTTTGACGGGCTTCTTATCCGCGCCAAGTACAGCAAAACGATTAGGCCAGCAAGCAGCAAGAGTCGCAGCACGGTAATTAAGATTTTCAGAGAGCATGGTGTAGCCACCAGACTCGTGAGACGTTTGTGCAAGGAATGAAGCAACACGCTGTGGCGTATTGATCTCAAACTCTTGACAAGTTGCAATGATTGCATCAATCCACTTCTCAGGATTCTTGATCTTCGCGGCCTGTAACTGTTCAATGGTTGGCGTCATTTGTCACCTGCCATCTCTTTTTGCTTTTTATCAACGTCCTCTTGTGCTTTGTTACTTGAACCAAAGAAGAATCGAATCAGGCTGTTTACAGCCGTACCAATCAAGAAACCTAAGATGATGTTGATGAAGTCTCTGTTGTGGTTATCTATTGGCATGAACGATACAGCCGCAAAATAAATAAACGAAGCGATGGTGATAAACCAAGCATAGTTTTGAGCAAACTTCTTGGTGCTGTCATCATTCATATACATATCCGTAGCGCGTTGAGTTGACTTTTCATCAAGTGCAGCCATGAATTCAGAATGGCGATTAGCTTCTTCTTGAAGTTTAGCGTTGTACTCAGGAGTGGCTTCACCTTCAGGCTTTAGCTCAATGCCTAGTTTTGCTTGCACAGCATCAACGCCTTTTTCAATGACTTGATCTGCAACCTTGTGCATCCCGTTGTTAATCAGGTTCGCTACGATTCCCGCGACTATTGGCAACATCTTTGATTTCCTTTCTTACTTCACTCTTTAATTTCTTCAACTGACGAATCTCATACTGCATCTCTGACTTCATCTTCATGTAGTCAACGACAACCAAAACTGACATTGGCAACGCCAAGAAAAGAACAATTGCAAGAATGACTACGCCAGCGACAAACCACCTTGTGTCCTCACGAGCCATCCGAGCGACAGCATGAACCCCCACATCCATAGAACCAGCCATAGGACTGCCGCTGTAACTATTGCCCTGTCTACCCTGTGATTGCGTAGTAATTCGCGTTGCCATTTTGCGTCTCTCTCTTTCTTACGCTTCACCTGCCTTGCGAATTCCTGCTCCTCTAGGATTAGGTCGTACATCTCAAGAAAACGGCTGTAAATGGCTCTTAACTCCTTTGGAGCGTAAACCATCGCCTCACGGATCTGCACAGTCATGTTCTCCAATTGGAGTTCAATTTGCACCCTGTCAATCGCACTGTCTTCAATCGTTGTCGTCGTCTTGCTGACTTCTTCCAACTCAAGGCAATGCGCTTTTAGATTCCTTCTGATCTCAAAAAATACCTTCAACTGCTCACATACTTGATGGATAGCCTGTGTCTGGTATTCCTCATAACTCAGCTCTGGTTGCTTAACTGGCTTTGCTTTCTTTGCAACGCTTGAAACAATTGTCTCTGTTGGCGCTGGTGGTGCAATTGCCACTTTCTTTTCTGGTGGCTTCCCACCAAATAAAGAAAGAAGCCACGACCAAAGGCCAGTGACTTCCTTGTAAATCGCTTTAGCGTCACCAATGCCTTTTTCGACAGTTGACTTGAGCTTTCCAATTTCAGCCTTTCCCTCTGACAGCATCTCGCAACCTTTGCGAACTGCTGCAACAGCAGTTTGCGCTGCCATGAGAAGGCTGATTGGGTCCACATTACTTGTCGGCTTTACCGTCTAACTTGTCAAAGATTTGTTTAAGCATTTCTTTGATGTCACGCGTATCAGCGCGATAGTCATCTTTTTGCACATAGTCATGCGGCAAAGTTTTCATATCATCTTCAAGGCGCTGAATCTTTCTAGTCAGGCCATTGAGTGTGTAGACAGCCAAGAAGCCAGCAACGCTGACCACTAGATTGAATAGTTGCTGGTTATCCATCACTCACTCGCCGCTTGCAAAGGTGCCACATCAAAACCATCAAAGATGTTCTTAGCCAGCATGATGTTCAAATGCTCTTTATTACGAGCCACGCAGTCAGCCCACTCAGCGTCTTCCATCTTCTCAGGCTTGCCGCCGTTGATGAGGTTTACGCTATCCATGCAAGCATCGAAATGCTTTTGGATTTGCTCTTGTTCGGTTAGTTCGATCATGTTAAGTCCTTGCAAAGTTG
>CALKUJ010000222.1 GCA_937996825.1 uncultured Polynucleobacter sp.
GCCTCATGCATGGGTCTTTGGGAATGAGGGTGGTGGAATTCATCCTGAGCTTTTGGCTATTTCAAGATCAGTAATGATTCCTCAAGACCCTTGTATTGAATCTCTCAATGTTGGAGCGGCTGCGGCTGTGTGTCTATTTGAAATGCGCAGAGTTCGTCGAGAATTAAAGTAAATTCTTAGTGACTATTAGAGATAGTCAATTGAACATCTAATAATTGCTTCGATCTGGATTGATCTCTTGCAAAATCGTGGTGGCAATTTCCTCAATAGATTTATTGGTCGTTGATAACCAAGGAATACCTTGTTTGCGCATCATGGCTTCTGCAGAACTGACTTCGTAGCGGCAATTTTCAATCTTGGCATAGTTGCTACCGGGTCTTCGTTCATTTCTAATTTCAGACAAGCGCATCGGATCAATGGTCAAGCCAAATAACTTTTTACGGAAGGGCATTAAATCAGGTGGCATTTGATTTCTTTCGAAATCATCGGGTATCAAAGGATAGTTGGCTGACTTAAGACCATATTGCATCGCCAAGTAAAGACTGGTTGGAGTTTTTCCGCTGCGAGATACACCGACTAAAATCACATCAGCATCAGCTAGATTTTGATTGGATTGACCATCATCATGAGCTAGTGAGAAGTTAATGGCTTCAATTCTGTTTTTATAGGATTCAGTATCAGCATTATTATGAAAGCGTCCTATCGCGTGGGTTGATTTAACACCCAAGGCCTGCTCAAGAGGTACGATGAATGTCTGAAACATGTCCATCATCACGCAATTGGCCTCAGACACAATCGCATTAACTTCTGTGTCTACCAAGGTGGTGAAAACGATTGGTAGAAGACCAGATGACTTAGCGTAATCATTGATTTCTCGAACAGCTTGATGTGCTTTATCAACAGTGTTGATAAATGGCATTCTGACCTGCCTGAAAGGCAACTCAAATTGCGCCAAGATAGATTGACTAAAAGTCTCAGCAGTGATGCCGGTACCGTCAGAGACAATGAAAACAATGCGTGGTTTTGAGCTCATAATTTTTTGAAGATATCAATGTGCAAAGGATACAATAGAACCATTGAACTTGCGGTAGGTTTCGGTCTTACCTTATACCGCTTGCACGACCAGTTTTCCATTACTTAGAGAGTTGTTATGTCCAATCCAAACCATGCAAATGCATACGTTTTACCCTTTGAGGACCTGCGGATGTCTGACGTTGAGTCAGTCGGCGGTAAGAATGCCTCATTAGGTGAGATGATTTCTCAGCTCAACGCTTCTGGCGTTAGAGTGCCAACCGGTTTTGCAACCACTGCTTTGGCCTTCAGAGATTTTCTTGTCCACAACAAACTAACTGAGCGCATCAATGATCGTTTGGACAAGTTGAATGTGGATGATGTAAAGGCTTTGGCGATTGCTGGCGCTGAAATTCGTTCATGGGTTGAAGAGGCTCCTTTCCAAGAACGTCTAGAACAAGAAATTCGTCAGGCATTTAAAACTTTGGATGCAGATGGTAAGGGTTCTTTTGCGGTTCGCTCTTCAGCAACAGCAGAAGATTTACCAGATGCCTCATTTGCAGGACAGCAAGAATCATTTTTGAACGTTGTTGGTATCGAAGATGTCTTGCACCGTATCCGTGAAGTATTTGCATCTTTGTATAACGACCGTGCGATTTCTTATCGTGTCCACAAAGGCTTTGCTCATGCTGAAGTAGCTTTGTCGGCTGGTATTCAGCGCATGGTTCGTTCAGATAAAGCATCTTCTGGTGTGATGTTCACATTGGATACTGAGTCAGGCTTCCAAGATGCCGTGTTCATCACCTCAAGCTATGGCTTGGGTGAGACAGTGGTTCAGGGCGCAGTGAACCCAGACGAGTTTTATGTGTTCAAGCCAACTTTGGCTGCTGGAAAGTACGCCATCATTCGCCGCAGTTTGGGGTCAAAATTAATTCAGATGCAATTCACAGCTCCAGGTGAACAGGGTCGTGTGAAAACAGTCGATGTTCCATTGGAGCAGCGTAATCGCTACTCAATCACTGATGATGATGTTGCAGAGTTGGCCAAGTACGCCATGATCATTGAGAAACACTACCAGCGTCCGATGGATATCGAATGGGGTAAAGATGGTATTGATGGCAAGATCTACATCTTGCAAGCACGTCCTGAGACCGTGAAGAGTCAGGCTCAAGGCAAAGTTGAGATGCGATACAAGCTCAAAGGTCACTCAACTGTTTTAACGACTGGCCGTGCGATTGGTCAGAAGATTGGCACAGGCACTGTACGTGTCGTTAAAGATGCCAGTGAAATGGATCGTGTACAGCCAGGTGACGTCTTGGTAGCTGATATGACCGACCCTAACTGGGAACCAGTCATGAAGAGGGCTTCTGCGATTGTGACAAATCGTGGTGGTCGAACTTGTCATGCTGCGATCATTGCTCGTGAACTAGGCGTTCCTGCTGTTGTGGGTTGCGCTGATGCCACCATGGTTCTAAAAGATGGTGCAGTGGTGACAGTGTCATGTGCTGAAGGTGATGAAGGTCGCATCTACGATGGTCCAATTGAAACGGAAGTGACTGAAGTGAGTCGTGGTGCCTTGCCTGACATTCCAGTCAAAATCATGATGAACGTGGGTAATCCACAACTGGCATTTGATTTCTGCCAAATTCCTAATGGCGGTGTTGGCTTGGCTCGTTTAGAGTTCATCATCAATAACAACATTGGCGTGCATCCAAAAGCTATTTTGGAATACCCAAATATTGATTTGGATTTAAAGAAAGCTGTTGAGAGTGTGGCCCGTGGTCATGCGAGTCCTACAGCTTTCTACGTTGATAAATTGGCAGAGGGTATTGCCACGATTGCAGCTGCTTTCTATCCAAAGCCTGTGATTGTTCGCATGTCCGACTTTAAGTCAAACGAATACAAGAAGTTAATTGGTGGTTCACGTTACGAGCCGGATGAAGAAAATCCAATGCTTGGTTTCCGTGGCGCCTCACGTTATATCTCAGAAGATTTTGCTGAAGCTTTTGCGATGGAATGTGAAGCCATGAAGCGTGTTCGTAATGACATGGGTTTGACCAACGTTGAAATCATGATTCCATTTGTCAGAACTGTGAAGCAGGCTGAAAAAGTGATTGGGCTATTAGGTCAACATGGTTTGAAGCGTGGCGAGAATGGTTTGCGTGTCATCATGATGTGCGAGATTCCATCCAATGCGATATTGGCAGAGGAGTTCTTGGAGCATTTTGACGGCTTCTCAATCGGTTCGAATGATTTGACGCAATTGACCTTGGGCTTAGATCGTGACTCTGGTATGGAGCTATTGGCGATTGACTTTGATGAGCGCGATCCTGCGGTTGAATTCTTGGTTGCTAGAGCGATTGAGACTTGTCGTGCAAAAGGCAAGTACATCGGTATTTGCGGTCAAGGACCTTCCGACCATCCAGACTTTGCTCAGTGGTTAATGAACAAGGGAATTACCTCAATTTCATTGAATCCTGACAGCGTCGTTGACACTTGGACTTTGCTTGCTCAGAAGTAATGGAGTTGGTTCTTGTCTTGAGTTTGACTCAAGCTAGAGCAAAGTTAAAAAAGCGGGCTGTGATCAGTCCGCAATTTTGGAGCCCGAACGCATGATTCGGGCTTTTTCTATTTGCCAGTCTCGATCTTTAGATGCATCACGTTTGTCGTGCTGTTTTTTACCTCGGCCAAGACCGATTTCACATTTCACTCGACCTTTAGAGAAGTGGAGGTTGATTGGTACCAAGGTATAACCCTTTTGTTCGACCTTACCGATGAGTTTTTTGATCTCGATGGCATTGAGTAGCAGCTTACGAGTTCTGCCTGGGTCAGCCAAGACATGAGTTGATGCTGAAATCAAGGGGCTGATATGGCAGCCAATCAAGTAAATCTCAGCATCACGGATCACAACATAAGCCTCTTTGATTTGGGCGCGACCTTCCCGGATGGCTTTTACTTCCCATCCTTGTAAGACCATGCCTGCCTCAAATCGTTCTTCGATGAAATAATCGAAAAAGGCTTTTTTGTTGTCTATGATGCTCATATATTTATATCGTTAGAATACGAGATTATGGCAGACGTATTTAAGACAGTACTCATTGGGCATTCAGCGGAGAGAATGTATAACTTGGTGATTGATGTGGCCAAGTATCAAGACTTTCTTCCTTGGTGTGGTGGTGTGGAGATTTATGAGCAAACAGAGGAAATTCTGGATGCAAAAATTCACATCAAATTTAAAGGTTTGGAGCAGTTTTTTCACACCAGAAATACCAATGTGCGCCCAAACTCCATCGATATGAGCTTTGTCGATGGGCCATTTAAGAAGTTTCATGGCAATTGGCGCTTCACCCCTTTAAAAGAGAATGCCTGCAAGATTGAGTTTCAACTCCATTATGAGTTTGAGAGCCTCTTACTTGAAAAGATCATCGGCCCTGTTTTTGGCATCATCGCCGGCACCTTTGTGGATGGCTTTGTGAAGCGTGCTGATCAAGTTTATGGAGCCCCCTGATGCCGACCATGGGCTTATTGCTGTGTGACAGCCGCTCAGGTGAGCCTATCTTAAAAGAGGTTCAGGTCACATTCACGCCTGATCAGGCTGTAACGGTTGGGCAGGCATTGATTCAATTAGGTATCGCGTCCTCGCCAAAAGACCCAGAAATAGCCAGAAAAGGGTGTTTTGGGGTTTTTGGGAAACGCAAGGATTGGGACAGTCCTATTTACGAGGGAGATCGCTTGGAGCTCTATAGTCCACTGTTGATTGACCCAATGGCAGCAAGGCGTAAAAAGGCTCATCAGAATCAGGATGCCAAATTACAAGCCAAAGCTGCGAACCGAAAAGGGCGTTTTTTGAGCAAATAATCATAAAACCTCTATAATTCGCTTTTGCGCATAGGGGTTTTGCATGAGGCTCATCCAAAAGGCACTCACATTTGACGACGTGCTTCTAGTTCCCGCTTATTCAGCGGTTCTACCACGTGATACTCAGTTGAGTACTCAACTGACACGCGATATTTCGATCAACATCCCATTGGTATCAGCTGCCATGGACACAGTCACAGAAGGCCGTTTGGCCATTGTGATGGCCCAAGAGGGCGGGGTTGGCATCATTCACAAGAACTTAACGCCTGCCGAGCAAGCTCGTGAAGTTGCTAAGGTCAAACGTTATGAGTCTGGTGTTTTAAGAGACCCCATCACGATTTCTCCTGATATGACTGTTAGGGATGTGATTCACCTGTCCAAAGAACATGGTTTTTCAGGTTTCCCAGTTTTGCAGGGTAAAAAAGTTGTGGGCATCATCACCAATCGTGATTTGCGCTTCGAAGAAGATTTAGATGCCAAAGTCAGCGAAAAAATGACACCCAAAGATCGTTTGGTCACCATCAAAGAAGGTTCTTCCCCTGAAGAAGCTAAGCGTTTGATGAATAAGCACCGTTTAGAGCGTGTACTGGTTGTTGACGATAATTTTGAATTGCGTGGCTTGGTCACCGTTAAAGACATCCTCAAAGCCAAAGAGCATCCTTTGGCAAGTAAAGATAGTCGCGGTCAATTGATTGCTGGTGCGGCTGTAGGTGTTGGTCCAGATAATGATGAGCGCGTTGAACTACTGGCCAAGGCTGGTGTTGATGTGATTGTGGTTGATACTGCTCACGGTCATAGCCAGGGCGTATTAGACCGCGTTAAATGGGTCAAGAAGAACTATCCACAAATTCAGGTGATTGGCGGCAATATCGCGACTGGTGAAGCAGCTAAAGCATTGGTTGCTCATGGTGCTGATGGGGTTAAAGTGGGTATTGGACCTGGATCAATTTGTACCACTCGTATTGTTGCGGGCGTGGGTGTTCCTCAAATCACAGCGGTTGTGAATGTGTCTGAAGCACTAAAAGGTACAGGCGTGCCATTAATTGCTGATGGTGGTATTCGTTACTCTGGCGATATTTCAAAAGCTTTGGCTGCTGGTGCTCATTGCGTGATGATGGGTGGTATGTTTGCTGGTACTGAAGAAGCGCCTGGTGAGGTTTTCTTATACCAAGGTCGCTCATACAAGAGTTATCGTGGCATGGGTTCAGTTGGAGCCATGAAAGACGGTGCGGCAGATCGTTACTTCCAAGAAGACAACAGTGCAAACGTCGATAAGCTAGTTCCTGAGGGTATTGAAGGTCGCGTGCCATACAAGGGCAGCGTATTGGCAATCGTTCATCAATTAACTGGTGGCGTTCGTTCTTCGATGGGATATTGTGGTTGCAAGACAATTGCTGAGTTGCATGAAAAAGCAGGGTTTGTTGAGATCACCTCAGCAGGTATGCGTGAGTCTCACGTTCATGACGTGCAAATCACCAAAGAAGCTCCAAACTACCATATCGACTAATTAGCCACCTAGGATTACTGTGCACGACAAGATTTTAATTTTGGACTTTGGGTCCCAAGTGACCCAATTGATTGCTAGACGAGTGCGTGATTCACGCGTTTATTCTGAAATCCATCCCTATGATGTAGATCCAAGTTTCATTGAAAAGTTTGTCAAAGAGCAGGGCTGCAAAGGCATCATTTTGTCTGGTGGACCAAGCTCTGTCACCGAGGGTGATACACCTCGTGCACCTGAAATCGTATTCAAGCTTGGTGTACCTGTTTTGGGTATTTGTTATGGCATGCAAACCATGGCAGCTCAATTGGGTGGCAAAGTTGCAACTGCAGAGTCTCTAGGTAAGTCCCGTGAATTTGGTTACGCTGAAGTGCGTGCCCGTGGTCACACTAAGTTGTTAGAAAACATTCAAGACTTCGTCACGCCAGAGGGTCATGGCATGCTGAAAGTGTGGATGAGTCATGGCGACTCAGTCACTGAACTTCCAAGTGGTTTTAAATTGATGGCATCCACAGACTCATGTCCTATCGCAGGCATGGCTGATGAGACCCGTCGCTTTTATGCAGTGCAATTCCACCCTGAAGTGACCCACACTGTTTTGGGTACAGCGATCATTGAGCGCTTTGTTCATCAAATCTGCGCTTGTGGCAATGATTGGGTCATGGGCGATTACATCGCTGAAGCGGTTGAGAGCATTCGTAAACAGGTTGGCACTGATGAAGTAATCCTTGGTTTATCGGGCGGTGTTGATTCAAGTGTTGCTGCAGCTTTGATTCATCGAGCGATTGGCCAACAGTTGACTTGCGTATTCGTTGATCATGGTTTGCTTCGTTTGAACGAAGGCAAGATGGTCATGGACATGTTTGCCAAGAACTTAGGCGTTAAAGTGATTCATGTCGATGCGACTGATCAATTCATGGGTCAATTAGCAGGTGTTTCTGATCCAGAAGCAAAACGCAAGATCATCGGTAAAGAATTTGTGGAAGTTTTCCAAGTTGAATCAGGAAAAATCAAGAATGCTAAATGGCTTGCTCAAGGGACCATTTATCCAGACGTGATTGAGTCTGCTGGCAAAGGCAAGAAGGGCGCTCATACCATCAAGAGTCACCACAACGTAGGCGGCTTACCTGAAGATATGAAGCTTCAGTTATTAGAGCCTTTACGTGAACTATTTAAAGATGAGGTTCGTGCCTTGGGCGTGGCCTTGGGTCTTCCTCCAGAGATGGTGTATCGCCATCCTTTCCCAGGTCCTGGTTTGGGTGTTCGTATTTTGGGTGAAGTTAAAAAAGACTTTGCTGATTTACTTCGCAGAGCAGATGCAATCTTCATCGAAGAATTGCGCTCAACGATTGATGAAGCTAGTGGCAAGTCATGGTACGACTTGACCAGTCAGGCTTTTGCCGTGTTCCTACCAGTTAAGTCAGTTGGTGTGATGGGTGACGGTAGAACTTATGAGTATGTGGTTGCATTGCGCGCCGTGCAAACTCAAGATTTCATGACAGCTCATTGGGCGCATTTGCCTCATGACCTATTGGGTCGTGTTTCTAACAGAATCATCAACGAGGTTCGCGGTATCAATCGCGTGGTCTACGACATCAGCGGCAAACCACCTGCAACGATTGAGTGGGAATAACAGGGAGTCATTTCCCTGATATTGGTATGAGGGTTCTCAGTCTCATTCCACCCATGACGCAATTAAATACGCCGTATCCATCGACGGCGTATATCACTGGTTTTCTTCGCTCACGTGGCATTGATGCTCATCAAGATGATTTAGCTTTGTCTTTGGTCTTAAGCTTCTTCTCCAGAGAGGGCTTGGCTGAAGTTCATCAAGCAGCCTTGGCTATTCCTGAAGAAAACCGCAGTGCGACCATCAATTTCTTCTTAGATTACTTTGAAGATTATCAAGCCAGTATTGAGCCTACCATCAAGTATTTACAGGGTGGTGATAGCACCTTGAGTCATCGCATCAACAGTCGTTCTTTCTTACCTGAAGGTCCAAGATTTCAAGCTTTGGATTCTTATGACGATGATGGCTCTGGAGATTCTCTTAGTTGGGCGTTTGGTGCCTTGGGTGCTGAAGATCGAGCCCGCCATTTAGCTACCTTGTATCTGAATGATTTATCCGATGTCTTGCGTGATGCTATCGATGATCGTTTCGAGTTTGTACGCTACGCAGAATCGTTGGCTGGCAGTCAACCAAGTTTTGAGCCATTGGCAAATGCCTTAAAAGCAACACCGACTTTGATGGATGAGCATCTGCGATCTTTAACCATCGAGCAAATTGAAAAGCATCAACCCACTTTGGTCTTACTGTCCGTGCCATTCCCAGGATCTGTTTATGCGGCTTTGAGAATTGCTCAGGTGATCAAAGAGAAATACCCATCGATCAAAATTGCTTTGGGTGGAGGCTATGTCAACACTGAATTACGCGAATTAAAAGAAGCAAGGGTGTTTGATTATGTTGATTTCATCACGCTGGATTCTGGTGAGCGACCATTACTGGCATTGATTGAATACTTGAATGGTCAACGTGGCATCAATCGTTTGGTGAGAACCTTCATTAGGAATGAAAAAGGGCAGGTGCAATACATACAGTGGGCTGAACCTGATGTGCCCTTTGAGGAAGTTGGAACTGCGACTTGGGATGGCTTACCTTTAGGATCATATCTATCTCTTCTGGACATGCTCAATCCCATGCATCGGCTGTGGAGTGATGGTCGTTGGAATAAATTGACTGTGGCGCATGGATGCTATTGGAAGAAGTGCAGTTTTTGTGATGTCAGTCTAGATTACATCTCTAGATATGAAACAGCTTCAGCATCTTTGCTGGTTGATCGTATTGAGCAAATCATTGCAGAAACAGGGCAAACAGGCTTTCATTTTGTTGATGAAGCAGCGCCCCCAAAAATCCTTAAGGCTTTGGCAGAAGAATTGATTCGACGCAAGGTGGTTATTTCTTGGTGGGGCAATATCCGTTTTGAAAAAACCTTCACTCCAGAATTGGCCGAGTTGTTGGCCCAAAGTGGATGTATTGCCATGTCTGGAGGCTTAGAAGTTGCCTCAGATCGTTTATTGGCTTTGATGGAAAAAGGTGTGACTGTTGAACAAGTGGCACGAGTGACCAAGAGTTTTTCAGATGTTGGTATTTTGGTTCACGCCTACTTGATGTATGGCTTTCCAACGCAAACCGTTCAAGAAACAGTGGATTCACTGGAGTATGTGCGTCAGTTATTTGAAAACGGTTGTATTCAGAGTGGCTTTTTTCATCGATTCACTTGCACGGTACATTCCCCCGTCGGCAAAAATCCAAAGGCTTATGGTGTTGAACTAATCCCATTACCAGAGATCACTTTTGCGAAAAACGATATCGGTTTCATAGACCCAACCGGCACGGATCATGATGCCTTAGGTCAAGGTTTAAAGAAGGCCATTTATAACTACATGCATGGCGTTGGCTTTGAGGCAGACATCAGAAGCTGGTTTGATATACAAGAGCCCGTTCCTAAAAGCACTGTCTCAAGACAATTTATTGCCAAAGCATTACAACTGTGACCCACAGATATTCTTTACAATGAGCACTATTGCAAAACCTTTAGGATTGAATGACTTACAGTGTTAAAGAGATCTTTTTGACGCTTCAGGGCGAGGGTGCTCACGCTGGTCGTGCGGCTGTTTTTTGCCGTTTCAGCGGATGCAATCTTTGGTCTGGTCGTGAAGAAGATCGCGCCTCAGCAATTTGTCAATTCTGCGATACCGATTTTGTCGGTACCGATGGCGAGGGTGGTGGCAAATTTGAATCTGCTGAGCTTTTAGCCATTGCCATTGATGAAATGTGGGGCTTGGGTGACCCGCATCATAAGTATGTTGTTTTTACTGGTGGCGAACCATTGCTTCAACTAGATGATGTTTTGATTCAAGCACTTCATGCTCATGGTTTTAAGATTGCTATTGAGACCAATGGCACGATCAGAGTCCCCGCTGGGGTTGATTGGATCTGTGTGAGCCCCAAACATGGAGCCGACTTAGTTCAAGTGCAAGGGGATGAACTCAAATTGGTGATACCTCAGGCCGGACATCTTGGGCAGTTACCGCAGTTATTGGCTCGTTTTGAAAAGATGTCATTCAAGCATCATTTTTTACAAGCCTTGGATGGTCCAAATAAAGAGGCCAATACCGAATTAGCCATTAAAATCTGTCAGTCACGTCCTTTATGGCGTTTAAGCACTCAAACACACAAGTTATTAGGTATTCGCTAAATTAGCGCGATCATGAATAAAAAAATTGAAATCACCCGCAAATTAGAGTTTGACGCTGGTCATCGCATCCCACACCATGATGGCCATTGCCGTCATATTCATGGTCATCGTTATGTGATTGAAGTTACTTTGATGGGCACTGTATTAGACCATCAAGGTCATGGTGATGATGGCATGGTTTTGGACTTTG
>CALKUJ010000223.1 GCA_937996825.1 uncultured Polynucleobacter sp.
ACCACGTTCTCGTTCACCTTGGCAAACACACCGGTGCCAGGCACGCTGGTGTAGGCCTCAGTGGTAGTGCGCGCTTGGCCCGTCAAACCGGACATGCGAGGGTCAAATGCAATGTTGGCCACATCGCCTTCGTTGGCAGAGTAGTTCACCGTGATGACGGCGCTGCCTGGTTGGTAAGAAATTGTGCGACCTGTGCTTTGGTCGTACTGAGGGCTCGCTTTCAAAGCAGAAGCAATCGTGGCAGCTGCCAGCACAGGCGTTTTATCGGCTGTGCTCAAAGTGATCGACACACCACCCACGGTGATGTTGGTCGGCAAGTTGTTCAAATCGGGAGAACCCGTGAGTGTCAAAGTTTGCACTTCACCGGTGGTGATGCCTGAATCCACTGCCTTGCGGTTAATCGCAGCGGCCTTGGCAATCGCACTGCCTGCGGCGTTGTCAGGGGGTGACAGCTTGTCATCCACTGCATAAGAAGCACCAATAGGCACACCATTGATGACCATGTCACCATCGTTCATGGCGGGAATACCGCCCTGAACTGAAACAGCCAACGAGACTTTACGTGCAGTCAAGTCGACCAATGCATCTGTGGAATCGGTCAAGCTGTATGTCAGATTTGCCGACATCACTTCAGAGTTGCGACCATCCGCCACCACGAAAGACAACGTGTTGTCGTCTTCATTCCATGTACCTGTCAAGGGGATGGTTTCGTTTTTGTTGTTCACAAAATTGGCCACCACGGTGGCTGGGTCTGAACCAGCACCAGCGGTCACACTGACGATATTGAGAGCGCCACTTTGCAAGAATTTGCCATCTGAAGGCACCCACGTTTCTTGTGTTGACTTGATCGAATGCAAGGTGACCGTGCCAGTTGCATCGTCTGCCGCTGAAGGCAACGCTGCCGCATTGCGCACCACGATGGCTTGTGGCTCACCCTGTTTGGCCGTGAAAGTCAGAGACAAAGTTGTGTGGTCCGAACTACCGCTCAAGTTGGTCGTCATGTTGGCAAACTTGGCGTTGCCCTTCAAGGTGTTGATGAATTGCGACTGCACTTCAGCCGCTGTTGCACCATCTTTCACCGTAACAGCAAAGGTCACGTCATTGATATTCAAGGTGTATGTGGCAGCTGCCGTGGCCGCTAACACATCATTTTGAATGCTCGTCAAATCAATTTCTTGCGTTTGACCAGACTCTTTACCCGTCACATTGCGTTCAGTCGTTGGGTCAATGAAAACTTCGCCAAACTGTGCAATAGAGGTGGCCTTGTACACAGGCATCTCACCCACGCGCTGGCCAGCCTCACCTGTCAACACAGGGAAACCGTTCCACTCTGTTTGGTCAGCGATTTGCACCATCTGCTGCTTGAGCTGTTGGAATTCCAAATCTAAGTAACTACGCTGAGCGTTGTCGTTGGTGTCGTTGACGGCTTGAACAGCCAACTCACGCATGCGTTGCAGCATGTCGGTAATTTGGTTGGTTGCACCTTCAGCGGTTTGAATCAAGTTGATGGCATCCCCCGCGTTGCGAACCGCTTGGTTCAAACTGCGGATTTGATGTGTCATACGCGTCGCGATCGCCATGCCTGCAGCGTCGTCACGGGCCGAATTGATTCGCTTGCCTGTCGACAACTGCTGCATAGCCACTGTTTGTGAACGCCCAGATTGGCTCAGTGCCATCTGAGAGAACAGTGCTTTGACGTTGGTATTGATAACTGCCATTTTTTTCTCCTGCCCGATACGGGTCAATCAAATTTCCAAGCTATCAAGCAGTAACCGTGCCAACTTGTTTTCCGACAACTTGAGGGGTTCTGAAAGAAATATTTACCCCAAATGGCAAGGTGGCAAGCGGCAAAGCGGCAAGGAAATGGCGGCAAAACGGCAACGGATTGCCGTTTTTTAAGTGCAAATGCCGTTTTTTCAAATAATTACCGTTTAGTCATAAAGTCGGCTCGAATTTTGCATGAGTGGTGTCGAGTACTCAACACAACACTTTTTAAAAGTTCGTTCCCTATGTCAAACGGTATTAATTCATCACTCAACAACACGCTTGGTAGCTATGCCTACGCCAGCGTGCAAATGAGTTCGCCTACGCCGGCATTCGGAACGACCACCGACATCTCTGGGTACAGCTCCACACAAATAGCCGCCCTCACCGCTTCACAAGTGGGTGCACTCACCACGGCTCAAACTGCTTCTATTAGTACAGGCGCATTGGCTGGCTTCAGCGCTCGTCAAATGCAGGCCCTGCAAACGGCCAACATTGCCACTTTGAGCACCGGCCAAGTTGCCGCCTTGAGCACTGATCAGCTCAACGCCATGCGCGCCACACAAATTGGTGTGATGACGGTTTCGCAGATCAATGCACTCACCAGCTCTCAGCTTGCAGGTATGCGCGACAGCCAAGTGGCGGCCATGAACAGCCAACGCATGGGTGCCATTGACACCAGCGTGCTACAAAACATGACGGCTGGACAGATCCAGTCGATGACCACCTCACAAATCATCAGCTTGATTGACACCCAGCTGGCCGCCTTGGGCACGGCCCAAATCGCCAGCATGAAGGCCACACAAATCAAGGCGATTGAAACGCGTGATTTGGCAGGCCTGACCGCCGGCCAAATGACGGCGCTGACGTCGACGCAAGTGGGCGCCTTCTCAACCAACCAATTGGCAGCCCTCAGCTCCGACCAAATGGCGGCCATCGAGACACAAGACATGTTGGCCCTTTCAGCCAAACAAATGTCCACGCTGAGCGCCACACAAGTTGCAGGTTTGAGCACCACGCAAGTCAACAACTTGCGTCCGCATCAAATTGCCGCCTTAAGCACCGATGCCTTGGCGGCCATGACCGACGCACAGCTGCAGGCCATGACCAGTCAGCAAATTGGCGCACTCAAGACAACGCAAATTCAAGCCATGACCAGTGGGCAAATTGCTGCCTTAGGTACAGATCAATTGGCAGGCCTCAGCAGCCAACAAATTGGCGCCATCGAAACCCGCGACCTACAAGGGTTGAGCACCTCACAAGTGGCTGCTTTGGGCGTGCGTCAAGTGTCAGGCTTCAATGCAGCACAAATTTCTAACCTCTCGACGGCACAAGTTGCCGCGCTGGAAACACAAGACTTGGCCGCACTCAGCGCCACGCAGTTCAGCGCCTTGCGCAGTGGCCAAATTCAAGCCCTCAGCACCGAACAAATCGGCAGCTTGAAAAACACCCAAATTCAACACTTGGCAGAAGCCAATGTGACCGCGATGAACACCAGCCAAGTGGCTGCGTTGACCACATCGCAGTTGCAAGTGTTCAACACCGCCCAAATTGCCGCGTTATCGAGCGCACAACTGGGTGGCATGGGAACAGACCAAGTCAGCAGCCTCAAACCCAACCTCATCAGTGCTTTGCGCACCGAAGCGATTGCAGGCCTGAGCACCACACAAATGGGCGCACTGAGCGTGAGCCAGATCGTGCAAATGAGCTCGCAGCAAATTGGCGCGTTGTCAGACGCACAAGTTGCAGCCATCAGCACCACCGATATGGCCGCCCTCACAGGGCGGCAACTGACGGCCATGAGCACCTCGCAAATGCAGGCGCTCACCACCGATCAAATCACAGCACTCAAGCCCTCGCAAGTGGTCTCTATTCCGACCCAAAGCATGGCGGCATTGACGGCAGGCCAAGTCAGCGCGTTCACAGCACAGCAAGTGGCGTATTTGACCAACAGCCAAATGGGCGCT
This sequence comes from uncultured Polynucleobacter sp., assembly GCA_937996825.1. Classification (GTDB taxonomy): domain Bacteria; phylum Pseudomonadota; class Gammaproteobacteria; order Burkholderiales; family Burkholderiaceae; genus Polynucleobacter. The sequence continues at coordinate 3,732 of CALKUJ010000223.1, forward strand.
TTGACCAGCGACCAAGTAGGCGCCCTGACCACCGACCAAATTCCGCACCTCAAGGCCGCGCAATTAGCCGCTGTCAGCACCACCGGTTTGGCGGGTTTAGACAGCACACAAATCGAGGCTTTCAGCGCCGTTCAAATCGGTGGCCTACGCACAGAACAAATTGCAGCACTAGCCACCGATCAAATCGCAGCGATTGCTTCGGAAGATATCCGTGGTTTGACCCGACAACAAATTGCAGCCTTGCAATCCGATCAAGTCGGCAACCTCACCAGCGACCAACTCACCGCCTTCAATGCCACCCAACTCGCGGCCATTGAAACGCAAGACCTGATCGCCTTGTCAACCGACAACGTGGTGGCCTTGACGACCGAACAAATGGCGGCGTTCACCACCGCGCAGATCAACAACCTGACGAGCGATCAAATCGTGGCGCTGGAAACCGAAGACTTGAACGCGCTCAAAGGCACACAAATTGTGGCTTTAGAGACAGGTCAGTTTGCCGCCATGACCACCGATCAAATTCAAAGTTTCAAACCGAGCCAAATTGCCTCGATTGAAACGCGTGATTTGGCGGTGTTGAGTTCAGATCAAATCCAAGCACTCACCAGTGATCAACTGCCTGCGCTGACCACGTATCAGTTCAAGAATCTGACCACCGATGCGATGGTGGCGTTGACCACCGACCAAATTACCGCGCTGAGCACCAAAGAAATCAGCGTCATGACCGACGCTCAACTGAGCAAACTCACCACCGATCAAGTGGCGGCGCTCACCACAGCACAAGTGCAGGCCATTCCCACCACCGGTTTGGCTGCGATGGGCACCGATCAAGTCGTCGCCTTTACCAGCGAGCAGTTGGCGGCCTTCACTGGCAACCACATGCGCGTGCTGACGACCGATCAGATGCAAGCGTTCACGACAGACCAAATGCCGGGCTTTGAAACCCGTGATTTGGTGGTCCTGACCGCCACACAGCTCAACGCCACCACCAGCGATCAAATCGATGCCTTGACCACCGGTCAAGTGGCCTCCCTCACCAATGCGCAAATTGCATCGTTGGGACAAGACCAAATTGGCGCCCTGAACACCAGCCAAATCGTGGCATTGGGTCAACGTCAAGTACAAAGCCTCACGGCCTTGCAAATCAGTGCCATGTCGACCGATCAAGTCGCAGCACTGGAAACATCAGACCTTGCCGCCATGGCAACCAGCCAGATCGTGGCATTTGGCGCCGAGCAAGTCTCCGCCATGACCACCGATCAAATTGCAGGCATGCGTCGGGCACAAATTGGCAGCTTGACCAACGAACAATTGGGCGCACTGGACACCACACAAATTGTGGCGATTGAAAACTTTGACATCGTGGGTCTGACTTCACGACAAATCAATGCACTCAATTCTGATCAAGTGCAAGCCTTGACCACCGGTCAAATTGCGGCCATCACGCCCAATCAGATGGCCAGCATGAGTGTGGAAAACGTGGGCGTACTGACGACCACACAGATTGGCGCACTGCCGACCCATGATGTGGGCGCCATGACCAGCGCACAGATGCAAGCCCTGTCCACAGAACAGCTCAGTGCATTCAACAGCGCGCAAATGCAAGCCATGCGCGCAGAAATGCTGACGGCGATGAGCTCAGAGCAGTTGATCAGTTTGTCGACAGACCAAATTGCAGCGCTGACACAGCCTCAGTTCGAAAGCCTCAACAACGAACAAGTCACTTGGTTCACCACGGAACAATTCAAGGCCATTGAAACACGCGACATTGCTGCATTCACGGCACAACAAATGGCGGTGATCACCAGCGATGAAATTGGCGCCATGACCAGTGCGCAAGTTCAAGCCATTGAAACGCGCGATTTGGTGTCGATGACCACCGAACAAATTGCGGCGTTTGACACGGATCAAATCGTCAGCTTGACGGGCACGCAAATCGGCGCCTTGTTCACCAACCAAGTGGCCGCCATGACCACCGATCAAATTGGTGCGATTGAAACCGCCGATTTGGCAGGCATGAGCAGCAACCAACTACAAGCCCTCACCACCGACCAAGTCGAGGTGCTAGGCACTGACCAATTGCGTGCGTTGACCAACCCACAAGTCAGCAGCCTGCTATCGACACAACTGCGCACGCTATCCACCGAACAGCTGGAAGCATTCACATCAACGCAGTTCAATTCGTTGACCGCCACACAAGTGGCGAGTTTGACGACGACCCAAATCGAAGGCTTGTCGACCGCTCTAGTCGGCAACTTGAGCAATGCGGTGGTCTCTGCGTTCACCAACGAACAGGTCTTGGCGATCACCACAGACCAAATTGGCAAACTCACCAGCGCGCATATCACCGCCATGAGCAGCAACCAATTGGCTGCTTTGGACACCACGCAGTTGGAAGCTTTCTCAACCGCACAAATTGTGGCCATCGACACCCAAGACATGGCCGCCCTGCGCGAAGAACAGTTGGCGAATCTGAGTAGCACACAAACAGCGGCGCTGACCACTGCTCAGCTCAATGCTTTGACCAGTGCACAAATCTTGACACTGCCGACAGACCAAGTCCAAGCCTTGACCACTGGTCAATTGGCCAGTTTGACAACGGACAAAGTCCAGCTGCTCAACGAGTCACAACTGACGACGCTCACCAGCACACAGCTCAACAGCTTCACCACCACACAGGTCGTGGCGTTGGTCAGCGATCAAATTCAAAACCTGACAACCGCACAGGTCAGCACACTCGCCACCACCAAGGTCGCCGCATTGACAGGTACCCAACTCGATGCCATGACCACCGAGCAACTCGAGGCATTGACCACCTCACAAATCGGCGCATTGAGCACTGGCGCATTGGCGTCTTTGAGTGCGAGCGACATGGTTGTTTTGACCACCGATCAGGTGAAAGCTTTGACCAGCACACAGCTGTCAAACTTGACAAACACACAACTGACGAACTTCAGCACCACGCAAGTGGCGGCACTGGGTACAGATCAACTGGCATCGCTGACCACCACGCAAATGAATGCGTTCACCGGCGATCAACTCAAAGCCTTGACCAACACCCAAGTGGCCAACTTGACCACCACGGCGCTGTCAAGCTTGAGCAACACCAAGCTGACCGCCTTGACCTCCACACAAGTGGCGGCGTTGACCACGGCACAAATTCCAAGCATGCTGAACACGCAAGTGGCCGCATTGACCACCGAGCAAATCGATGGTCTGGACAGTGCACAAATTCGTGCCTTGACCACGGCGCAACTCGCCGCATTGACCACCGAACAGCTGCCAAGCATGAGTGCCACGCAGGTTCAATCATTGACCGTGGCGCAAGTGGGTTTGCTGTCCACCGAACAGCTCAGCAGCTTGACCGCCGAAGAAATCACGGCCATGAGCAGCACGCAAATTGTGGGCTTGAGCACCGCTCAGCTCTCTGCACTGGAAAGCCAGCAAATTCAAGCTTTGGAAACCGCCGACATTTGGGGCATGAATCCAACGCAAATTGGCGCGCTCAGCACCGATCAGTTGAGCGTCATGCCCAACAACTTGGTGCCAGCCATCCGTCCTGCGTCCATCGCCGTTTTGACATCGACGCAACTCAACAACTTGACCACAGGTCAAATCGAGAGTTTGGTCTCCGACCAAGTGGCGGCTTTGTCGACCACACAACTCAGCAACATCACGGGCAGCTTGCTGTCGGCTTTGACCACAGACAACATCGTGGCGTTGTCGAGCACGCAAATCGGCGCGATCACGGCTGCGCAGTTCCCTGCTTTGGGCACGCTGCAAATCACAGCCATCGAACACACCGACATACCGGCAGTGAGCACAAGCGCTTTGGCCGCCTTCACATCCGACCAGATCGTGGCCTTGCGTCCAACGCAAGTCAGCAATTTGACGACCGATCAGATCAAGGCCATCACGACCACGCAAATTCCAGCCTTGGGCACCGACGACATCAACGTCTTGACCAGCCGCCAAGTGGGCGTGTTGACCGAAGATCAGTTGCAAACCTTGTCCGTGGCACAAGTACAGGCCATTGCGAGCGGTTCGCTCAAAACCTTGTCGTCAGACCAGATTCGCACACTGTCCACCGAACAATTGGCGGGTATGTCAACCTCGCAGATCCGTGGTTTCGAATACACACAGATTCCGGCTTTCTCGTCAGATCAAATCTCCAATTTGACGACCACCGAAATCGGCGCCTTCAGCACCCGCCAGATGCAAGCGTTCACCACTGCTCAGGTGGCGGCATTTACATCATGGCAAGTGCCTGCCATTCCGGTGGAAAACATCGCCAACATGGGCACCACGCAAACGGTGGCTTTCAGCACCGCACAACTGTCGGCATTCACATCGCAACAAGTTGCGGCATTGACTGCCGATCAAATCAACGCCTTCAGCAATACACAGCGCGCAACGCTTGGTCTGTAAATAGGCTGCTACCCCAAACAAGAAGAGCCGCAAATGCGGCTCTTCTTGTTTTTCAAACGGGGCGTTTCAGATGCGTGCCGAATTAGGCCTGCAAATCCAAACGTGAATGTGTGATGGCATACGCATCCGCGTTGTAGTACTTGACCGCTTCCACGCTGCTCAGGCTCACGCTGCGTGCCAGCTTGGCATTGGTGTATGTGCCTTGGCTTTCAACCCAATCAGCCGCAGTGCCAGCCAAATAAACCGTGTCATTGCCATCACCGCCCTCAATGCTCACATCTGCGGTGGTGCTGGTGTAGAACACATCGCTGGCAGAGCCACCTTTGGCTGTGCTGATGTGGCTGCCATAGGCCAAGCCCACATTGTTCAAGCCCATGTAAGTGGCAGCGGTTTTCAAAGATGTTGGAAAGCTGTCTGTGATGCTTTTAGGAATCACGTTGATTGAGCTAAACGCACCTGCACGCAAATCCATGATGTTGGCATTGGTGACAGCCGAGGCGTCTATCACCCCGCCCTCAGGCGTCCACAAGGTTTGCATGCCCGACCAGTCAGCGGTAAAAGACGTGACTTGGTAATCACTCACGCCCTGCCCACTGCCTACGCCGTACATGAACTGCAAAGCCGCCATGTCAAACATCATGTAGGTACTTGGGTTCAGCGTACTGCCGCTGTAACGCGAACCGGTCAATGTCACCTCCATGCTCCCCGCGGGGTTGTTGTACGACATCAAGGTGTACAGACGCGAATCCAACGCTTTGGGTAAAAACGGCCCAGGCATGGTGCCACCACTGGCGTTGTAATTGCCTGGATGCTTGAGGCCCAAGGTGTGTCCAATTTCATGGATCAAGGTTTGCCAGCCGTAGCTGCCTTGTGTCATGTTGGTGTTGGTATTGCCTGGGCTGTTGTCCAAGAACAAATAAACCGGATGGTCGCCGCTGCCATTGGGTACGTTGGCATAACCCGAACTGCCTCTGGTCGATTGGTTATTCGTCCCGAAGTTGATGTCGGCCTGCCCTGCTGAATTAGATTCAGTGAACGTGACGTTGATGATGGATGACAGATAGTCAAACGCACGACGCACAGCAGCTTTTTGTGTGTTGCTCATGGCCCGAAAACCTGTGCTGTCAGACGTGTTGCCATCTGGCAAATCGGTCATGAAGCTATAAGAGAACGTTTGTCGGCTACTGCCTTCGCCCATGGCGTACACACCCGTTTTGATTTGAGCGTCAGACGTTGTCACGCTACCCGCCGTGTCGCGCCACCAGTAGTTGGTGCCGCCCAGCAGCATGGCGTTCACATTCGCATCCCCAGTGTCTGCAAAAGCGGTGGTGTCTTGAAAGGCAAAAAAATTCACCTTTTTGTAGGTCGCACTGCCCACCGCAAAGCTGCCATCGGTATTGGCCTTGATTTTGTAATTGGCCATGTTGCCGCTGAACGCCACAGACACGGCGGCACCGGACACTTTGGCCAACAAAGCCGCGCCTTTTTTGTACTGAGCTTCTGTGACCTGCAACACAGGACGCGCCGTGTCTGTGAGCTGAATGGCATTGATTTTTCTGACCGCCAACAAAGCATCAAAGCTGGCTTGAATGTTGGCCGCCGTGTCGGTCAATGTGATGGCACTGCCTGACAACGCACCCAGCTTGAGCGCTTGCGCCGCTGTCATGCTCAGCTTGGCTTTGCTGGCATCGGTGACTTTGAGCAAACTCAGGTTGCCTGCCTCGGCCAATGTTTGAAGTGTCTCGATGTGAGTTTGCACATTGGCAGCGGTATCGGTCACAGACACTGTCAAACCACCCAAGGCGCTGGCGTTGTCCGCGATGGCTTGTGCGTTGTCTTTGATGGTGTAGGTCACACCTTGCAACTTGGCTCGTAAATCTGCACTGCCCACGTATTGCGCAGCGGTCAGCGTCATGACGGGCGCACGGTCGGTGAGCGTGACCGTCATGCTGGGGCCTGTAGCCGCCAAGGTGCGCATGGCTTCAAAGTTGCGCAGCACATTGGCGGCTGAATCTTTGATGGCAATTGCGCTGGCACCTGTCACAGCAATCTTCGCCACATTCGCAGCACTGTCACTGATGGTGATGGCGGCATCTGGCATCTTGGCGCGCAAGGCGGCCGTTGCGCCAAATTGGCTGGCCTTTAAGGTCAGCGCGGGCGAGTCATCTGTGAATGTGAGGGTATCGAGCTTGCCTGTCACAGCCAGCGTTTGTAATCCGGTGAGGTTTTTCTGAATGTTTTCAGCGCTATCGGTGACCGTGACTTCAAAAGCCGTGCTGATGCGCGAGGCCATACGGGCGGTGTTCATGGCCGTGTCAGCAACTTTCACAGTCACCCCTGAAGCCATGACTTTCGTCAACAACGCGCTGCTTGTGTTGATTTGTGCCGCAGTGAACTGCAAACTGGCATCGCTATCGGTGAAGCTCAACGCACTGAGTTTTCCGGCAGCTGTCAGTTTTTGAAGGTTCGCCAAATTGGCTTGCAAGTTGGCTTGGCTGTCTTCCACCACCACCGCTTGGGTGAGGCGCTTGGCCGCGAGATCAGCCATGGCTTGTGCGACCGTCAATGCACCCGCTGTCGGCGAAGCCATGCCGCCCACGGCAGACAAGCTAGAAACAGAGGAAACCAAGAGTGACACGTGCGCTGCGATCAAGAAGAATGATCTTCTTAAATCGGTCGCAAACGCCAATACTTAAGCCCCAAAAGGGCTCAAACGCCTTGTTTTTACAGGGCTTGAACCATTTGCTTCAGCTGGGTTTCTAGGCTAAGCACCAGCTTAGCGGGGGCGGCTTCTCTGAGCTTGTGGCCTTGAATCAGGTGATGGCGATATGACGCCAAACGGGCGCGGTCGGTCGCCAAATCCACCACCAAGTTTTCATAGTCGGCATGGTTGTCGGTGATGAGTTCATCCAAACCAATTGAATGCAACAAACTACCGGCCATGCGCGACACAAACGTGCGGCCACTGAGCGTGACCATGGGCAAACCACAGTCCAACACATCACGGGCAGTCGAGCCTGAGTTGTAAGGCGTGGTGTCTAAAAACACATCGGCCAATTGCATGCGTGCGCGGTATTCTGGGTGAGATGTGCGCTTGGCAAACACCACGCGGTCCAACGGCACACCGTGGTACGCGATTTGTTTTTTCAACTCACGGGTGGCGCTGGCGTTGTCGTCCAGCAGCCACAGCACGGCGTCATCCACGCGTTTCAAGATGTTCATCCAGGTGGCAAACATCTCGGTGTTGAATTTGTACACGTTGTTGAAGCACGCCATCACAAAGGCGTCTTCGGGCAAGCCCAGCTCGGTACGGCTTTGGCTGCACGGTGGCGTGGGCGTGTGGTTGAGCGGTAAAAAGCTACCGTCCACGTACAACGGTTTTTCAGAAAAATAGGGAGTCAAAGCCTCGGGCAACGCAAAGCGGTCGGTCACCACAAACTGCACCCATGGCAAAGCGGTGGTGCCAATGAAGCCAAGGTAGGTCCCCTGCAAAGGCGCAGGCTGCATAGACAAAATGCCAGGGCGTGCACCAGAGCTGAGGCCGTGCAAGTCGAGCAACACATCAATTTCGGCATGGGCAATTTCTGCCGCTGCTTGATGGTCATCTAACGCGCGGATATCGACCACATGGTCAAACGCATTTTTTAGGCGTTGGCGGTATTCGCTGCCGTCTTCAATGCTGTAGTCGAAAGCGTAAATTTCAAATTGGCTGCGGTCATGCGCCTCTAGCAAATCGGCCATCAACAGGCCCACGGCATGCGTGCACAAGTCGCCCGACAAATAGCCAATGCGAATGCGCTCGTGTTTGTAGGGTGCGTTCACACACAAGCGGTGTGTGGGTAAATTGAACTTGCGTTGCACAAACGACTGCGCCGCCATGAGCTGCAAAGCGGGGTCGTCGTGCAAGGCCAACATGGCCAAAGGCGATGTGCCCGTGAGCATGGCATTCACCGAAACGCCTGGCATGGCTTGCATTGCAGGCCATTTGCATTGTTTGCTGCGCAAGTGCACCCAGTGTTGCAGGGCATCGGACTGGCGCGGGTTGAGTTGCAAACTTTGCGTGAGCGCGTGCTCAGCCAAGTCGTAGTGTTTGAGCTGCTCTTGCAAACGACCAATGTGGTTGAGTGCCAAGGTTTGCAGCTCGACATTGGCTGCACCTTGCAAATAGCCAGAAGCGGCCACTTGGCTCCACTGCAGCATGGCCTCGTCAAACAGGCCTTTGCGTTCCAGCAAAAGCCCAAGATTGATACGTGCCTGGGCAAAGCCCGGATACAAGTCCAAACTCAAGCGGTAAGCATGTTCAGCCCCATCGATGTCGCCCGTGTTGAGCTGCATGACACCTTGGTTGAACAAACCGATGTGACGGTCGGTCGACGGGCTGTTCTGCGTCCAAAGGGTGTAGAGCGCAATCGCGTCAGCGGTGCGCCCTGCCTTTTGAATTTGTTCAGCCAGTTGAATGACTTGGTCAAGCCCAAGTTGGCTTATGTCTTCCACTTGCATGGCAATGTATTTTGCACATCAGTGGCAAAGCATTGCCGCCCGAGAGCGGCAAACTTGCCGCTTAGTGTGTGTGTGCTGAGCTAGTCACAGCGTCAGAGTAGATGTCGAGTGCCAAGCGCTCGGCTTCCAACTCCAACTGACCTGGGTAGTAGTGCAGGCCTTGGTTCGCCATTTTCAAAGCACCGGCTGGGTCGAGGTTGCAACGCAGGGCGCGCACCAACATCACATAGGTGAAGGGTTGAATGTTTTGGCCTTGAGCTTCGACCAGCTCTTGCAGCAGCTCAACGGCAGCTGGCCAGTCTTGGCGCATCACGGCCAACAGACCACAGATCGCCAACATGTCTTCGCTGGCGGGGTAGATCGCCAAACCGGCTTCGCCCAAGGCGTAAGCGGTGTCAATTTGTTCGGTCGCCACCAGTGTTTGGATGGTTTCGCGGATTTCCAAAGGGCTGAAACGCTTGATGTTGCCGCCTTGCAGCAAGCTGCCGGTTGCGCTTTGGTTCATCAATTCTTGGATAAGGGTCATTTGAAAACTCCTGGTTGTGCAATAAGGTTGCAAAGACTTAAGCGATTTTTATGCCAGCTTGAATTGCCGCTTTGCTTGACACCTAGACCTCGTTTATCAAGTTGGCTTGGGTTTTGCTTATTGACCCCACCAAAGTTACAACTTGTCAAAAAACCGCCACATGGCTACGCCTTACTTCAGCATCATCATCACCACGCACCAGCGCCCCACGTTGTTGGCCCGTGCGCTGGCGTCTGTGCGTGCCAACGGCTTCACTGACCACGAAATGATCGTGGTGGCCGACACACTGGATGCCCCCACCCTGCAGGTGGTGGCCGCGGGTTTGCAAGAACAAGACACCTTCATCAAACGCACCGGCAAAGCTGGCCCGGCTCTCAGCCGAAACCAAGGCTTGGCCCACGCACGTGGCCGTTATGTCATCTTTCTAGACGACGACGATGCGTTCTTGCCTGACTATTTAGACAAAGCACACCAAGCCACCCTCGCCCACCCAGGCCGCGTGATTTACACCAACTACCGCGTGGTGCAAGAAAACCGCCAAGCGCCAGAAATCAAGCCCTTGCAAACCAACGAATACAGCGTGGCCGAGATGGATGTGGAAGCGTTGTACGTGAAGAACTTCATCCAAAACCACAGCGCCATCTTCCCGCGTGAAGCCGTGCATGGCCGCCAGCAAGACCCACACTTGAGCAGCTTGGACGATTGGGATTTCTTGCTCAACGTCGCCAGCGACACCCCCTTTACCCACGCCAACATCGTGGGCGCCGTCGTCTACAAAGACTATGTCAACCCCCATCAACGACGCGGTTCATCCAACACAGCCAATGGTTTGCATACCGTGTCGGACTATTTATCCATCTACAAAAAGTGGCCAGCGCCTAGCCAAAACGTGCGCTTGCGCCGCCAACAGCTGCTGGCCTCTGCCGGACAAAACGTGCCGCTTGAGTGGCTGTGAACAAGGACATCTGAGACATGAACGCACGCACCAACCGCAACGCACTGCAAGCCCTGCTGGACAAAGCCATTGCGCATCAGCACGCGGGTGAGAACGACGAAGCCAAAGCTTTGTTTGCACAAGCCTTAAAGCTGGATGCCAACAATGCCGTGGCGCTGTATTCACTCAGTGCCATTGCCTCTACGCAAGGCAACTTTGCCGAGGCCTTGGCACACATCGAAAAAGTAGTGGCCAGTTCACCTAAGTTTGCGCAAGCGCATTTGGCCTATTCGGTCATCTTGTTTAACTTGGGTCGCATGGACGAATCACTCAAAGCGGTGCAGAAGGCTTTGAAGGTCGAGCCCACACTGCCCGGCGCACAAGCCCACCTCGACACCGTGCGCTTGGCACACGCCAGCAACGGCGGTGGCAATGCGAGCCCCAGCCATCCGCAAGTGGTGACCTTCAACACACAAGCCATCGCCCTGCAAGGCGCTGGCCAACATGCGCAAGCCGAACAACTGCTGCGCCAAGCTTTGGCCTTAGATGCCAACAATTTTTTAACGCTTTACTCATTAGGAGTGGCACGCTCTGCGCAAATGGATTCACCCGGCGCGTTGGCATTTTTCAGCCAAGCCTGTGAGTCATCCCCCCATTTGCCACTGGGTCACTTTGCCAAAGCCAAAACCTTGCATGACCTCGGACTTGCCGAAGACGCATTGACTGTGTATGACCAAGCCATTGCGGCTGACCCGCACTACATGGAGGCCTACACCAACAAAGCCGCCCTGTTGCAAGCCATGAACCGTCACCACGACGCACTGCTGTGCCTGACGGCCGCCACCGACATCAACCCAGACCATGTGCGCGCCTTGGAAGGCCAAGGCCAACTGCTGGGCCAGTACAAGCAATACACATTGGCCACACGTGCTTTTGCACACGCCTTGCAAGTGGCGCCTGACTACGCCTATGGCGAAGGTCACCTCATGGGCGCGCGCTTGAGCAACTGCGACTGGACCGACTTTGAAGCCTCGAAGGCTCGCATCATTGCGGGCATTGAAGATGGCAAGCTCACCTGCGGCCCCTTGACCATCATGGCCATCACCGACGATGCAGCCATCATTCGCAAATGTGCCGAGCTGTATGCCGCCGACAAATACCAAGCCTCGCCCAACCCGTTGTGGAAAGGCGAGACCTACCAGCACCGCAAAAAACGCGTGGGCTTTATGTCTGCCGACTTCCGCGTGCACCCTGTGGGCTATTTGCTAATTGGCTTGATCGAGCAATTCGACAAATCGCAGTTTGAACTGACGGGTTTCTTCACCGGCGTGAGCGACAACAGCGACTTGTGGAAACGCTACCGCTGCGCCTTTGACCATTACATCGATTGCCACGGCATGACCAGCCTCGATGTGGCCAAGCTCATGCGTGCCATGGAAATCGATGTGCTCATCGACCTGTCGGGCCACACCGAAGGCACACGCCTAGACATCTTGGCGCACCGCCCTGCCCCTGCGCAAGTGACGTACTTGGGCTTTCCCGGTACCTTGGGCCTGCCCTACATCGACTACCTCATTTCAGACCCACGCATCATCCCCGACGAGCTAGAGCAGCACTACGGCGAGAAGATTTTGAAGTTGCCACACTGCTACCTGCCGCGTGATGACTCGGTCGTGCCCTCGCCCGAAACACCCAAACGATCAGACTTTGGCTTGCCCGAAGAAGGCGTGGTGTTTTGCAGCTTTAACCACGATTACAAAATCAACCCACCCCTCTTCAAAGTGTGGATGGACTTGCTCAAAGAAGTGCCGGGCAGCGTGCTGTGGCTGATGAAGCTCAACGAAGGCGCACACACCAACCTGACCCAAAGCGCCCGCGACCACGGCGTGGACCCCGAGCGCATCATCTTTGCCTCGCGCTTGCCGCGCGTGGAAGATCACCTGGCCCGCTATCGCTTGGCCGATGTGTTCATTGACACCTTCCCCTACAACGGTCACACCACCGCCGGCGATGCGCTGCGCGCTGGCCTGCCCGTGGTCAGCCTGTGCGGCGGCAGCTTTGCCTCACGCGTGGCCGCTAGTTTGTTGCATGACGTGGGCATGCCTGAGTTGGCTTGCTACAGCTATCAGGAATATCACGACAAGGCTTTGCAGATGGCGACGGATGAACCTGTTCGGACGCATTACAAGGGGCAGTTGCAGATGCGGATGGATGAGAAAGTTTGGCCGCCAACACCTGGTGCACAGGCGGAAGCCGTTAAAGAACTTTTGGCAAAGCTATGAAGTTCATCATTGAATCCTCCTCTGTCCCAATCTACAACCGGATTGCGACTGCATTTGCAAAAACCTTGATGGAGTTTGGGCATATCGTTCATTTCATCGATGCAAGTGGATTCAATGACACAGATTTTGTGAACACGATCAATGGCATTGAGATTGATTACTACATCTCAACAAACGAGCTAAACGTCGTTCAAAAGAAATCAGAATTTGATGACTCGTTTTTGTTTGAAAAATTACAAGCAAAAATTATTTTCATTCATCACGACAACTTATTCAGTGCTTTTCATAGCATCAGCTATATCGCGAACAAGCTTCAGGCATTAACCAATATCAGTCAGCGGAGCTACCACTTCTGCTTGGAAGAGTCGAATATTGATTTACTGAAAGCTGCAGGCATAACAAATGCAGTCAAGATCAATCACGCCAGTGAGTTCACAGCCGCTCCTATCGTGACTCAGTCGCAATGGGGCGTGACATTCATTGGACATTTAATGTCCAGCCTAAACCTCTATCCTGCTGACAGCGTACCAGGTGGTAACCACCTACAAGTGATGGCGTGGAACAGATTCAGCCAGAGCTCGTATGCAGTCCAGCCTGATATTGAAAACCTTGTTCAAGACCCGCACGTCTTGGCCTCACTTGGACCTGATGCAGATAAGAATCTATTAGCCACCCAACAATTTCTGGTGGCTGGTTTAAATAAATTTTCTTCGCCGATGCGCGGACAATTAATTTCCACTATCAAAAATCATCGAGTCGATATTTTTGGTGGGGACTTGTCCTATGGACGAATCGATAACCCCTTGCTCGTTCTTCAACAAAGCAACGTTCACTATCAACCTGCTACTCAGAACTATCAGGATGCTTGCGGGATCTATCAATCCTCACGTATCAACTTGAACATTAGTTCTCTACAATTTGACACAGCAGTGAACAACCGCATTTTTGATGTCGTGCTTTCAGGTGGATTTGTTTTGACTGATAGGCGCAAAGATTTATTTGATATTTGTTCATTCGCCGACGCAATTAGCTTCGAAACACCCGAAGAAATGAACGAAAAAATTGCCTACTACAGCGACACAGCGAACAATGTGCGCTATTTTGATTTGAAGATGGCCATTCACGAAGAATTCAAATCAAGCTTTACTTACATCAATGCCATTGATCATATTTTGAAATGCATCGCCCCACTTGATGATGCAAACCACTTGAGATAAACCCCATGAAAATTGTCATCCTCATCCCTTTAGGTTCTCGCACAGGTGGCCCAGAAGCGCTTCATCAACTCTCCGACGCCCTCTTACAACAAGGCCACGATGCCATTGTTTGGTATGTGTTACCCAGCGACATTGATGGTATTAAAGATCTTTACAGCCGAGGTCAACTCTCTAGCGAAACAATCTTAGATATCGGACATCGCCCCTCTGAGATAGACGAATACAAAGCATACAAAACAGTCACGGAGGCACGCATCCAACTATCTAAAGACATGTGCTTTGTGATTCCAGAGGTCTACATCGAACTGGTGAAGTACTTTGACTTCTGCAAACATCTAGTTTGGTGGCTGAGCGTAGACAACGCATTTGGTTATTTGGCTAACGGCCAAGTCAACTTGAACTATTTACGCAAAAAGAACTGTTTTCACGGTTATCAGTCAAACTACGCCAAAAACTTTTTAGATGCCATTCATTTGCACCAGAGTTACGCACTGTCTGATCACACGCCAAAGTTGGAAGCAAGCACACCTCCGCCACGTAAGCATTCGGTTTCTATTAACGCTGGTGGCAAAGTCATTTTTGATGTGGACAAACTAGCAAAAGATATTCAAGAGGCATGCGGGTGCGACGTGCACTTGCTGCGCAATATGACGCGTGAACAAGTTTACGAATCACTTGAAAGCAGCAAGCTTTATATAGATCTTGCCAACTTTCCTGGCAAAGATCGCATGCCGCGTGAAGCTTTACTACGCGGTGCTTGCGTGTTTGTTACAGCATCAGGGGCAGGTCACGGCGTTGACTTTGACTTACCCAGCGAGTTCGTTTTTGATGTCAACGACATCGACATGGTGGCAGGCGCTGCGAAGCGTGTGTTGGATCACTATCCGTTTTATCTAACGTTGATGCAACCTGCGATTGACCGTGTGCACAGAGAAGAATTGATATTCCAGCGTGAAGTGGCAACGTTGATGCATGCCATCACTGGCAACTGATAGAAAAGAGAAATTTATGAATTACGACTACCTCATCGTTGGCGCAGGTTTTTCGGGCAGCGTCTGCGCCGAACAACTTGCGGCAGCTGGCAAAAAAGTATTGCTGATTGACAAACGCACACACATTGGTGGGAATGCCTATGACCAACTGGATGAACATGGCGTCTTAATTCATCCTTATGGCCCTCACATTTTTCACACTAATTCAAAAAAAGTATTTGCTTACCTGTCGCAATTCACGGATTGGAAGTTTTATGAACACCGCGTGCTTGCTAACTTACATGGGGAGCTATTTCCCATCCCCATCAATCGAACGACGCTAAACAAGCTATACAAACTTGATCTCACCGAAGAGCAAGCAAAGGAATATTTTGAAAAGGTTCGTGTACATGGCTTGACAAATAAGACCAGTGAAGACGTCGTCCTCGGCAGTATTGGTCATGACTTATGCGACAAATTTTTCCGTGGCTATTCGCAAAAGCAATGGGGACTCGATCTTTCAGAACTGTCCGCAGGCGTCGCAGCACGTATACCAACTCGCACCAATGATGATGACCGGTATTTCACTGACACCTATCAATTCATGCCTGCGCAAGGTTACACAAGGATGTTTGAGTGTTTACTGAACAACCCCAACATCACCCTGCAGTTGGATGCAGATTTTGAAGATGTAAAAAAACAAGCGCAATTCAAACACTTGATTTACACAGGGCCCATTGACAGTTACTTTGAACACTGTCACGGCAAGTTGCCATATCGCAGCCTGAGGTTTGAACACACACACCTTGCCGGTGTGGATAAATACCAAGCGGTGGGTACAGTGAATTTCCCTGTAGATCAAGACTACACACGCATCACCGAGTTCAAACACCTCACGATGCAGCAGCATGACAGTACGTCCATTGTCAAGGAGTATCCAACCTCCGAAGGCGATCCTTATTACCCAATTCCTCGTCCTGAAAACGAAGCCTTGTTTAAAAAGTACCAGGAAATGGCTGATAACACGAGCCACGTCACCTTTGTGGGCCGACTGGCTCAATACCGTTACTACAACATGGATCAAGTTGTAGCTGCCGCTCTAGAAACATCCAAACAACTATTGAACCAAAGCGAATGATGAATCCAATCTTTTCAAACTTCCTCAATGCACTTGCAGAATCAGGTCTTCATGCTGCATATCCATTGATACCAGAACATTTAGAGAACCCATTGGATGAAAAAATTGCCAATGAGTTGCGCGCCATTTGCACCTCACACTTCATTCGTCAACGCTCTAGCAAATTGAATGCGCTGTTCAATTTGAAACGATCCGGATTTAACCCAACCGTTGTGTTCGACGTTGGCGCGCAGGTGGGTACACCAGAGCTTTACAACGCCTATCCTGATGCTCACCATGTTTTCATTGAACCAGTGGCTGAATGTTTGCCAATCTTGAATGACATTGCTGGGCAATTGAAATCCGCGACGGTAGTCAATTGCGCTGTCAGCAATGTCAACGGCACCACCTCATTGAGCGTGACACCCTCTCGCCAATATTCATCCATTGACACAAAAATGGGCGACGAATCTCGTGAAATCGAAGTTAAAACCGTTGACTCCATTTACGAAGACATTCATATCGAAGGCCCAGTCCTTTTAAAAATTGATGTGGACGGCATTGAAGTCAAAGTGCTTCAGGGCGCAAAGTCAATTCTGCGCAATGACTGCGTCGTAGTGATTGAAGCTTCTATTGCAGATGAAAGCCCACGATTCAATCGCGTTGTGGAATACCTATCGAGCTATGGCTATGAGGTGTATGACATCGTTGACCCGCTCTATCGCCAGAGTGATTGGCATTTGTGGCAAGTCGATTTGATCTTTGTAAAAACCCAATCCCCAACTTGGGGATCTAAGGCGTACAACTAAATCAACGAATCTTCACTAGGAGTAATCATGTCGCGTACAAGCACTGACGGTTTTAAAGCATTCAATCTATTAAAAGGAAATGGCATCGAAATTGGCGCCCTATCTAACCCATTCGATTTAGATGCAAATGTTCTCTATGCAGACACTGTTCCACCAGACGTTATGGCGGAGCAACTCAAAAACAACGAAGGGAAAGTGTATTTAGAACGAAAATTAGTTGATGTGAGCATCTTGCTTGAAGCTCCTTTTTATAACTTCAAGAATATAGAAAGCAATACACTCGATTTCTGTACGAGCTCAAATGTCATTGAGCATCATCCTAATCCAATTTATTTTTTACTTGAACAATTCAGAGTCATCAAACCTGGCGGTCATGTGTACGTAAAAATTCCTAACAAAGAATTCACATATGACAGATCCCGAATTCCAACACCTATTTCTTATTTAGAAAAAAAATTTATTGATTTCGATTTTTCTGATGAGTACATGAGAGCTCTCGACATAGTTAAAAACTCTGTCGGACACCTTGATTACCTTGGAAAAGGTGAGGAAATGGCAACATCAATCACAAAAAATCGCGACGGGCATCACCACTTTTTCGTATTTGATCCAGAGTCAACCTATGACATGATTAACACTCTGAAAAAATATCAAACATTCCGACTCATCTTTTTCAATTTAGAAGATGGCAACGTACATTTTGCTTTGCAAAAAAAATAATAAATACAACTAGAGTCGCCGCTCAATTCGCTGAGCAGCGACTCTTTTGCGTTTACTTACCCATCAACCCAATCAACTGAGCCGAAGTCAACGCCCCAATCTGCGTCGCAGACAAAGCATTGACCTGATCAGCACTCAAAGCCTTCAAGTCGGCCACTTCCATCGCCGCCACTTGTGAGGTAGTCAAAGCTTTCACCTGACCTGTGCTCAAGGCTGCAATATCAGCCGTCTCCAGCGCTTTGACTTGCGATGTAGTCAAAGCCGCCACTTGCGATGTGCCCATTGAGCCTACTTGCGTTGCAGTCAATGCCACAACAGAAGCGGTGGTCAAGGCTGCCACTTGAGAAGTGGTCATGCCACCCACTTGGCTCGTCGTCAGCGCGGACACCAAAGCAGCAGTCAAGTCAGCCACTTGCGAAGTGGTCAATGCAGCCACTTGCGCTGTAGACAAGGCCGACACGCTAGCTGCAGGCAACGCACCCAGCTGAGTGCTGGTCAATGTTTGCACAGTACCTGTCGTCAATCCAGCCAAGGCACCGCTGCTGAGCGACTTCACTTGCGTGGAAGTCAACACAGCCACTTGCGTGGTGGTCAACGCACCCACTTGCGCAGAACTCAACACCAAATGTCAGCAGACTCCAAAGCTTTCAC
>CALKUJ010000224.1 GCA_937996825.1 uncultured Polynucleobacter sp.
CCTTGGACTTACCGAGGTACGGAGTGTGGCTACACAGGGAATGCCTTTTTCAATGCCAATGACGAATCAGTCACTTCAAGCGTTGTAGATGCTTGCGGAAAACGACTGAGTTCTTGTCAGAAGCGTTTTGGCACAAATGCGGAATTACCTTTTGGAGGATTCCCAGCAGCAGGACTGATCCGATGAACGAGGCCAATCAAGCCGCAGCTTTTGAACATGCAAAAGAAGCTTACCCAAGAGAGTGCTGCGGCTTACTTGTGGTGTGCAAAGGCAAGGAGGTCTATGTGCCATGCGCGAATCTAGGCGTAGGTACAGACCAGTTTGTGATCGATCCCAAAGACTATGCGCGAGCAGATGCCATGGGCGAGATCGTGGCCGTGGTGCATTCGCATCCAGCCTTGCCGCCAACACCCAGCCAGGCTGATCGCGTGGCGTGTGAGGCATCTGGCTTGCCCTGGTTCATCATCTCTTATCCCAACGGCCAGTGGGCTGAATTGAAACCCCAGGGATATGCAGCCCCTCTCGTAGGTCGCGAGTGGTCCCACGGCGTGCTTGATTGTTATTCGCTCGTGCGGGACTGGTTCGCGCAAGAGCGAGGCATCGACTTGCCTGACTTCAACCGATTCGATGAGTGGTGGAAGCGCGGCGAGAACTTGTATGTGGATAACTTTGGTGCTGCTGGATTTGCGGTGGTTGAGCCCGACGATTTGCTCGTTGGTGATGTCTTCTTAATGCAGGTGAACTCTGAGGTGCCCAATCACGCTGCAATTTACCTTGGTGACGGACTGATCCTTCATCACTTGCAGGGACGACTCTCAAGCCGTGATGTTTATGGCGGCTATTGGCAAAAGATCACAACACACACATTAAGACACCAGTCACAACGCTAATGGCAACCATCATTCTTCTCGGCGAGCTAGGGCGACAGTTCGGTCGTCGACACAAAATGGTTGTGGCTTCAGCGGCTGAAGCTCTTCGTGCTTTAAGCGCCAATTTCCCGACCTTTGAGCGCGAGCTTGTGAGCTCTGGAGAGCGAGGTGTTGGCTACAAGGTCCTAGTAGGTCGAGATGAACTCAATCTTGAGCGCCTGCATGAACCGAGTGGGCAGCAACGCATCACGATTGCTCCAGTCATTTCTGGTGCAGGGGGCAATGGGCTCGGACAAATCATCCTTGGTGCTGCTTTGATTGCCGTTGCTTGGTGGAACCCCATGGGGTGGGCTGCGGCAGGAAGCTTCTTGTCACAAGCGACGCTTTACTCGGTGGGCACCTCCATGATTCTGGGTGGTGTGGCTCAAATGATTGCGCCAACGCCTAAGTCAACTGACCCGTCTGAGCGGCCAGAGAACAAGCCCAGCTATGCATTCAATGGCGCTGTGAATACAACGGCACAAGGACAACCCGTGCCAGTGGGCTACGGGCGATTGATTGTGGGATCTGCTGTCATCAGCGCAGGAATCGATGTGGATGAGGTGCCGGTGTGAATTCGTCTATTGAGCAATCTGTGAATGAACCTCAGCTCATTATTGGTGCTGGTGGTGGAGGAAAAGGCGGCGGGGGTAGTGCGCGTGTCGCCCAAGAGGCTGCAGACAGTCTGCGCTCCAAGGCGTTTGCCCGGGTTGTTGATCTGGTGTGTGAAGGCGAAATTCAAGGCTTGGCCAATGGATTGAAGTCGGTCTATCTTGATGACACGCCCATTCAGAATTCAGACGGCAGTTACAACTTTTCTGGCGTCACCCTCGAGAGCAGAAACGGCACCCAGCAGCAAAGCTATATCTCCGGTTTCTCATCTGTTGAAAATGAAGTGGCTGTTGGAGTTGAGTGCAAATACAACCAGCCAGTGGTCAGAGCGATCACTGACCCTGATGTAGATGCTGTGCGTCTCAAGATCAGTTTTCCGTCACTGACCTATCAAGACCCGACCAATGGTGATTTGAGCGGGACAACGGTTGACTTTGCGATTGATGTGCAAAGCAATGGCGGTGGTTTCACGCAGGTGGTGCTCGACTCGGTTTCAGGAAAAACCACAACCAAGTATCAACGCAGCTACTACATCCCTTTGAATGGTCCTGCACCTTGGGATGTAAGACTGCGTCGAATCACGGAGGATTCAACTAAGACCAATATTCAGAACAAAACGTTTCTGGATTCCTACACTGAGGTCATTGAGAGCAAGCTTCGCTATCCCAACAGTGCTTTGATGGCGCTTCGGGTAGATGCCTCTCAATTCAGCTCCATCCCAAAGCGCAGCTATGACTTGAAGCTGCTTCGGGTGCGCATCCCGTCTAACTACTTTCCTGAAACGCGTTCGTATTCGGGGGTGTGGGACGGTACTTTCAAAGTCGCATGGACTGACAACCCTGCATGGTGTTTTTACGATCTGGTGACAAGTACCCGTTACGGTCTGGGCAACTACATCCCAGAGGCGCAGGTCGATAAATGGGCCCTGTATCGAGTAGCACGCTACTGTGATGAATTGGTGCCAAACGGCCTTGGCAGCTACGAACCAAGATTCACCTGTAATCTGTACTTGCAGACACGCGAACAGGCATACAAGGTCGTGCAAGACATGGCCTCGATATTCAGGGGCATGGCGTATTGGTCTGGTGGTGCAATCACCGTGACGCAGGATGCGCCGCATGACCCGGTCTATCAATTCACGGCTGCCAATGTCATTGATGGTGATTTTTCTTACCAAGGGTCATCTGCCAAAGCGCGTCACACAGTTGCACTGGTGAGTTGGATTGATCCAGATGATTTCTACCGCCAAAAGGTGGAATATGTGGAGGATGTCGACGGCATCGCTCGCTACGGGGTAGTTCAGGCTGATGTTGTGGCCATGGGGTGCACCTCAAGGGGGCAAGCAAACCGAGTGGGCAAATGGCTGCTGTACTCAGAGCAATCAGAGTCGGAGATCATCACATTTCGTACAGGACTTGAAGGCGCTGTTGTTCGACCTGGGGACGTCATCAAGGTGGCCGACTCCAGCCGAGAGATCGGAAGAGCACACGTCTGAACTCCAGTCACCTTGTACT
>CALKUJ010000225.1 GCA_937996825.1 uncultured Polynucleobacter sp.
AAAGCATCAGATTGGAAGGTTTGATGGAAATGTTCCAAGCACTTGGCAGCATGTACTGAAGAAAAATTAACCATCACCGCAAGTGCACCATACCGTTCGGTCATGTTATTGGCAGTTTCATATTGCTTGAGTGCTAAATCATCTGCGCCAGCATGACCAGACTCCAAAAGCATGTGAAGAGCCAAATTTTTAAGTGAACGTTTACCTGCGCTCATGGCATCAGGATTAAATTTTCCAGGCGTTTGGTGATGTTCATAAGCCCACAGCCAAGCACTTTGTAAATGTTGGGCCAATTGATGGCGTAACTTGCGACGTGATTGATGAATCGCCTGTGGATCTATCACTTTCACTTGTTCGTACAAATAACTTTCGGCTGGCAAAGTAAAAATGAGATCTTTGAATGCGGGATCTAGTTGACCATCCAAAAGAATGTCTTTGAGGGTGTCGAGTAATTCTGTGGTGAGGGTGTCGCCATTCAGAATACTTCTCATGAATAGCTTTTGTGCAGCCTCCCAGCGATTGAATGCATCGTCATCTTGACGAAGAAGGGTTAAAAGATCAGATTCTGATTGTTCAAAGTCCAACACAATCGGTGCTGAAAAGTTTCTGTTGATTGATAGGGTGGGCTTTTCTTTCAAGCCTTCGATGGTGATCGTTTGTGAGGTTTGAGTCAGTTCAAAAAGTTGCTCTGTCCGAACTTTGTTTGAATCATCTGAGGACGCAGATTCAAGTACTTTGTAGAGCAATGGAATGTGGAAAGGCTCTTTCTTATCTTGTCCTGGGGTCGCTGGGCAAGATTGCGTGAGTTTGACTTGATATGTGTTGCCTGAAAAACTCTCCTCTACTTTTACTCGAGGAGTTCCTGCTTGGCTGTACCAGCGCTTGAATTGCGTCAAATCTTTTTGATTGGCATCAGACATTGCTGAGACAAAATCATCGCAAGTGACAGCTTGACCATCGTGACGTTTGAAATACAAGTCCATGCCTTTGCGAAAGCCTTCGCGTCCTAAAAGCGTTTGCTGCATGCGAATAATTTCAGCGCCTTTTTCATAGACTGTCACTGTGTAGAAATTATTGATTTCTTGATAGCTGTCAGGTCTGATTGGATGAGCCATTGGGCCAGCGTCTTCGGGGAATTGCACTTGACGCAGTAAGCGCACATCTTCAATGCGCTTGACTGCTTTGCCAGAGGCGCTGCCCATTTGATCTGCGGAAAACTCTTGATCTCTGAAGACGGTTAAGCCTTCTTTGAGAGATAACTGAAACCAATCTCTGCACGTGACACGATTGCCAGTCCAGTTATGAAAGTACTCGTGTGCCACAACGCTTTCAATATTGCTGTAGTCAACATCGCTGGCGGTTTCTGGATTGGCTAGAACAAACTTGGTATTGAAAATATTCAGACCCTTGTTTTCCATCGCTCCCATATTAAAGTCGCTAACAGCGACAATCATGAAGCGATCCAAGTCTAGTTCTAAACCAAAGCGTTGCTCGTCCCATTTGATTGATGCGATCAATGAATCCATCGCATGTTCTGTTTTATCTAGATCCTTTGCTTCAACCCAGACTTGTAATAGCTTGTCTTTACCGGATTGGCTTTTGATGGTGCGTTCAATGGCCTGTAATTTGCCAGCCACCAAAGCAAATAAATAAGATGGTTTTGGAAATGGGTCTTGCCAAACTGCGCTGTGCCAACCATTGGGCAACTCTTCCTCTTTGATCAAGTTGCCGTTGGATAGCAGAACAGGGAAATCTTTTTTAATGGCTCGCAAGGTCACTTGATAAGTGGCCATGACGTCTGGTCTATCTAAGAAGTAAGTGATTTTTCTGAAGCCTTCAGCTTCACATTGCGTAAAGAAGTTTCCATTCGAAACATATAGGCCCATGAGGGAGGTGTTTTTCTCAGGAACACAAACGCAAATGATTTCAACAATGAATTTATCCTTACCTTCGTTTGGCAAAGAGTGAATAGTCAAAAATTCAGGGGTGAGCTCAAAGTGGCGATGAGCCTCTCCATTAATACGCAAACTCACAAACTCCAACTCTTGGCCAACCAACACTAATGGTGCCCCTGCTTCAAAGCTCTTGCCTGGCAAGACCTCAATCCGACTTTTGATAATCGTGCGTGC
>CALKUJ010000226.1 GCA_937996825.1 uncultured Polynucleobacter sp.
TTGTCTTAATGCAAGTTCCGTGCCTTGCCGTTTTTCGACAGTTTTGTAGGGGTTTGTAGGCTTTATCGCGCGCTAGACGGCATATTCTCTAGGACTTGAACATGCAAATCTGTTTGAGAAAGGTCTTGCTGAGGGATATAAACACGAACCAACCAACCCGCACGGCGATATGCCTGAATCACTGCGTCAGTGAGGTGTTCTAGTTCGTGTTGGTTCAAGGGGCGACCAAGATAGGGTTGCACCACGGCTTGAAGTTGCTCATTGGACAAGAGTTTGGTACCCAAAAACTTGATCTGCCTTGGGGTGACCACTGTGGCATCGGTGAAATGCATGGGCGGTGGCAATGATTCGCGCCGTTGCGCATTACGCTGCATTTGGCTTTGCTGAAGCGCTTGTTCAGCTTGGCGAGTCAAAGCGCCTGCATCGTAAATAGGTATTAACTTTGGATCGTAATTGGACGGTTGAGAGTAGGCATTTGCGGTTAGAAAAATAACCAACCCTGCTCCGCATAAACCTGAATATTTCATAAATAGTCCTCAATCACGCACGTTCGTATTTGGCCTAATCTACGACTGCTTTTTTTCGAAATTGATCAGGCACATTGCATTCGGTCAGTTCAGACTCTAACTGCAGATCACCCACGATGTATTCGCCACGTTGCCGAAAGTTTTCTTTCAGGCGTTGACTGTAAGCCTCCGAAACCACCCCCACGTTGCGATGCACGGTCTTTGTTAAGTCTTTGCTCTTCAGGCCTCGTTTTTTATCAATTTCGCGCTCATTGGCTTCTGACAAGATCATGTAGTGCTGGGCCAAATTTTCAAAGTCTTTGGCACCTTGTTTTTGACCTTTGCGCTCCAACAGCGCAGACACATTGAGCTGTAAAGCCGCGCAACGATTGAATAAATACGACAAACGCGTGGGGTCGCGGTAGGACTGGTATTGCTTACGAACTGCATCAAAAGTTGCTAACTCTGCAGCTTGAATCGGCAAAGCAAGCGCCATAACAGCGAGAAGAAACAACTTGCAACTATTCATATTTGTTAGTGAAACTGTCAATTTTTTATCTGGCACAGATTATGCATGGTTCAGTTAAATTGATTTTTAGGAGTAAACCATGTCACAGAACCAACATCTCTCAGGCGCAAAGTTGACTAGCTTCACGCTCAACGAACTCACACAGGCAGCAGACATGCTTGAAGCATCGGGTCGCTACGAAGAAGCGATTGACCTGTACCGCCAATGGCTCAAGCATAGCCAAGACGAGCGCAAGCACGTGGCTTGGTTCAATTATGGCTGGTTGCTTCAAAAACAAAACTTGTTCAGCGATGCAGCCAACGCCTACGACCAGCTGACGAACAATTACGCCAGCTACCTGTCTGGCAGCGTCACACCAGCCTAAACCTCAAAACCACCGCTCCTCCTCGGTGGTTTCTTGAGTCCTCTATTGTTTACATAAGATTAATCGTATTTCTGTTAATTTTGACTAATTATGAAAATCGTTTCGGAAATGAAAAAAGGACTTAGATTTCTCTAAGTCCTTTTTGAGATTTAACAGTGTTCAATACTTCCAGTCACGCAAGACCATCGTACCTATCCTGTTTCTTGCGACCATTTGCATGAAATTCAACGTGCCAGATCCCGTTGTGAGCTGCGGGTTATGCCATCCAGCACTGCCGTTCGTTAAGTCTTTGGAAATAACAGTACCTGCAACATAGTTAGGATCAATTGGCAGATACTTTGAATCTACCTCGATTCGATAGGCATTGTTACCCGTAGACTGTTTCACTTGCACCATTACCTTAAAAGGTGGAGCCGCATTGGGTGTGCGTGCATAGGAAACATTGAGCGAACTAACAGTGGCGGGAAGACCAGACGTAGAGCTTGGTGGCGTAATAGCGTCAATACTTGACTGCTGTAATCCTTCATTCCATTTAACTGAATCAATCTCGCCATTTTGGAGCGTTGCATCGCCCATTGTGTATGGTCGACTACGCAAGCGTTGATAGAACACATAATCTGGCGTGTTCGTGTTGTTACTCATCAAAAACACTTCGAATTTATATGAAGTGCCTGGTTGAATTGCCGTGATGGCAGCATCTGTGATTTTTGAATCAGCAAATTGGGGGTT
>CALKUJ010000227.1 GCA_937996825.1 uncultured Polynucleobacter sp.
TGATCACAGCGCGGCCACCGCGTGTTTTCATACGGACCAAAAAGCCATGGGTACGAGCGCGGCGAGTCTTAGAAGGTTGGTAAGTGCGTTTCATGATTTTTCCAAAAAGCTAAGCCCTGAAGAGATCAGGGAAACCGATGATTATCTCAAACTTTTGAGGCACTTGCAGACTTTTATCCACACTCTTTTGATGCCTCATTTTTAAAAAGTCTTTCAGATTTGTTCAACCTGTGGATAATTTTTGATAAAGTGCTCAGTTGCTTGCCTTTTTAAAGCAGCTATCCACAGAAAAATATCTCATGAATCAGGGTCTTCCTTCCTCTGCCGCAGACGGCCTTCCACCCACATCAGGTGATGGTTTATGGCAAGCTTGCGTCGATCAGCTGGCCCAAGAATTACCCGAGCAGCAGTTCAACACATGGATCAAGCCCTTGGCTGCGACGGTTGCTGAAGACTTTAGCAAAGTGGTCATTTTGGTCGGTAACCGCTTCAAGCTCGATTGGATTCGTGCCCAATATGCCAACCGAATTGCCAGTTTGTTGCAACAACTTCATGGGCAAATTGTTCAAGTTGAGTTAGCGATCACTCCTAAAGAAACGCCCGTACGTATTAAGCCTGTTTCATTTTCACAAGAACTTGAATCTTTGCCTGAAAGCTTCGTGGGTCTGGAAGAGGGAATTCCCAGCGGACCCCGCACACGACTCAACACGGCCTTGACCTTTGACACTTTGGTGGAAGGCACCGCCAACCGCATGGCACGTGCTGCGGCCATGCACGTGGCCACCATGCCGGGTCAGCTGTACAACCCCTTGTTCATCTATGGCGGCGTGGGTTTGGGTAAAACTCACTTGATGCATGCGGTGGGTAACAAACTCTTGGCCGAACGTCCAGATGCCAAAGTTCTCTACATCCATGCGGAGCAATTTGTTTCGGATGTGGTTAAAGCCTACCAACGCAAAACTTTTGATGAATTCAAAGAACGTTACCACTCGCTTGACCTGCTTTTGATCGACGATGTGCAGTTCTTTGCCAACAAAGAACGCACCCAAGAAGAGTTTTTCAACGCTTTTGAAGCCTTGTTGGCCAAGAAGTCTCACATCGTGATGACAAGTGACACCTATCCAAAGGGGCTCACAGACATCCATGAGCGTTTGGTCTCTCGCTTTGATGCAGGTCTCACTGTGGCCATCGAACCACCAGAGCTTGAAATGCGGGTGGCGATTTTGATCAGCAAATCACGTTCTGAAGGCTCTGAAATGCCCGAAGAAGTGGCTTTCTTTGTTGCCAAAAATGTGCGCTCCAACGTCCGTGAACTCGAAGGTGCCTTGCGTAAGATCTTGGCTTATTCACGCTTTAATCAGAAAGAAATTTCAATTCAATTGGCGCGTGATGCCTTGCGTGATTTGCTGTCTATTCAAAATCGTCAGATTTCCGTAGAGAACATCCAAAAAACCGTTGCTGACTATTACAAGATCAAAGTAGCGGACATGTACTCCAAGAAGCGCCCAGCATCGATTGCAAAGCCACGACAGATTGCCATGTACCTTGCCAAAGAACTCACCCAAAAGAGCCTTCCAGAGATTGGTGAGCTGTTTGGTGGACGTGACCACACAACGGTATTGCATGCGGTTCGAAAGATCACAGCAGAACGCCAACAAATGGCTGATTTAAACCAACAACTTCATGTCCTAGAGCAAACACTCAAGGGCTAAAACAAGAAAATAACAACCTTGTGGGTAGTTTCTGGATAACTCCAGAGTTATCCACAGAAAAGTAGGAATTTAAAAGTTATCCAGTTTTGAACGACA
>CALKUJ010000228.1 GCA_937996825.1 uncultured Polynucleobacter sp.
GCGCGAATAGCGCCCTGTTACGCTCCACAGCGCCCTCGCGGGGATCGCAGAGATAATACACCGCCACAGACTTGCGATATTGCCCTGGCGGGCACGCAATGGGCTCTGGCAGCCCATGCCAGGCATTGGTGGTGTCGAACAGCACCGCCCGATTAAACAGCGGCGCAATGGTCTTCACCAGCTCCGATTCGCCGGAGAGCTGCGCGCGCGCCGCGGCCACGCCAGAGCCGATGTAGATCCCCAGCGCCTGGAAGACTCGCGTCACGCCCTGTGCGGAGTCGATCACGAAGGACAGCGCCGTGACAGCGGTCTCCGCAAACTCCTTAATCGGCGAGTCGCCGGCGAGCTTCTTACCCTGCGAGTCGACCCCGACCAGCTCGCGGAACAGATCGGACGCGGTACCGGTCAGCTCGTTGACCGCCGGCAGGACGTCGGTCACCGCCACCTGCGCGTAGGCTTTCAGCGTCGCGGAGAGCTTCGCCTGCTTGTCTGCGTAGGCGTCGGCCAGCTCGATCTGCGCCTGGGTAAGGATGACGGTGCGCCCGCCCGCCTCGTCCAGCGCATAGACCAGCAAGTGCGCGCCAGGCGCGATCTGGGCTTGCAACTGCGTAGAAGACATCACAGCCAAATCGGCAGTTTCAATGCCTGCCGCTTGGGTGGCGCTCAAGGCAGCCACCTGTGTAGCAGTCAAACTTTGCACTTGACTGGTGGAGAGCGAAGTCAACTGACCCGCACTCATGCCTTTGAGGGCATTGGCAGCCATGGCTTGCAACTGGTTGGCGCTAAGTTGGGCCAAATCTGCCGTTTCAATGGCAGCCACTTGGGCCGATGACAAAGCCGCAATCTGCGTAGTACTCAAACTACCTGCTTGTTCAGTGGTGAGAGCAGCGACTTGCGCTGTCTTCAAGGCTTGCACTTGGGTGGCACTGAGGGCAGACAACTGCGAGGTGCTCAACACGGCCACATCGGTCGTTTCCATCCCGGCAATCTGCTTGGCCTCCAAAGCGGCTAACTGAGCGGTACCCAAGGCAGCGATTTGAGAAGTGATCAAACCGAACATCTGATCCACTGTCAATAACTTGATGGCTGAATTGGTGATGCTTTGAATTTGACTGGTCGACAGGGACTGAACCTGCGACACATTGAAACCTGCCAGCTGCGTGCCACTGACTGCAGCAATTTGATCGCTCGTCAGAGCGGCTACCTGCCCTGTCGTGAAAGCCTTGACCTGGGTGGCTGTCAATGCTGAGAACTGAGCCGTTGACAAAGACGTGAGCTGCTCTGTCGACAAAACAGCCAAATTGCTGGGAGTAAACGCCTGAATTTGGGGTGAAGATAAGTTTGAGAACGCCGAAGCACTCAAGGCTGCGACTTGGCTGGTGCTGAGGTTGGCAATTTGCTTGACGGTCAGACTGGCCAACTGGTTGGCGGTGTACCCAGAAACGTCTGTGCCGGAACCAAAAGTAGTTCCACCCCCAGAGGTCGAATTGAGATTCAGTGATATCGAGGTAGCCATTTTCAGTCCTTAATTAGCGTCAATGCGTCGGCGGATTGACATCAACCCACCTACTTGCAAAAAACATACCGCAGGTGATTGCTTAATCGGACTGAACAGGAAAAACTTTAGCGAAACGGCAAAATATTTCTAATAAATAGTTTTTTAGAACTAATAGAGTAAATAAAAACAGCACCTATTCATAAAAAAAGGGGCGAGTAAAAACTCGCCCCTTTTTGGATATCACAGCAAGCTGTGAGAACCGTTTACTTCAGCAAAGACAAGACGCCTTGAGCTGATTGGTTCGCTTGAGCCAACATCGCTGTGGCAGCTTGCGAGATGATTTGCGACTTGGCCATGTTCGTGGTTTCAGCTGCGTAGTCAGTATCCAAGATACGGCTGCGTGAAGCAGACATGTTTTGGTTGGACTCAGTCAAGTTGTCAATCACTGCTTCCAAACGGTTGCTATAAGCACCGCTACGAGCTTGAGCAGCAGAGACGGTCTCGATAGCAGAGTCAATCGCCACAATCGCGTTGGCAGAGCCAGCTTGTGTTGCGATGCTGATGTCAGCCACTTTCAAACCATTATCAGAACCACCGAATTCGCCGCGACGGAAGCCCAGCAACGCGAAGTTGTCGTTGCCTTCATTGCCGCTTTCGACGGTGAATGACTTGTCAGACTCAAGACGCACATTGGCGTAGTGAGTGACAACAGCGGCGCCTGTGTTGTTGGTACCCACGTCAACACCAGTCAAACCAAGCTCAGTAGCGGTACCAGTCGAGCTACCGATAGAGATGTTGCGACCATCGGCTGCAGTCAACTGCACACCAGAACCCCAAGCAGAGGCCACCACACCGGTTTGACCCGAGTAGTTGTTGATAGCAGTCAACACGTCTTCACGGTTAGAGTTGGCATCCAAGTTGATAGCAATGGTCACACCGTTGATATTCAAGTCAGACACAGCACCTGCAGTGAAACCTGTACCGCGCAGCACGTTGGCTTCTGCCACCGCACGCACGCCCGTCAAGTCTGACTTCTTGTTGATGGCAGCAGCAATTGCAATAGCGCTGGCAGCTTTTGTAGATGAAGTACCGTAGGTGCTAGATGAGTCATCATCGCTACCGATAGCAGCATCAATGCCCACGCCGTTCAACACCAAAGTGTTGCCGCTCAATACACCGGTTGTCGACGAGCTAGGTGCTGCACCTGCAGCAGCCACAGCGCGGTCAATAGTGGACGCTTGAGCTGTGTTGGCTTTGAATGTGCCAGTTGACAAACCAGCGTTATCCACGTTTTTGTCGACTTCGTGAGACACGGTGATGTCAGAACCATCCAATGTATTGAGTTCGTAGTTGCCAACGTATGTGTCAGCAGCACCCAAACCAGACACTTCTTTGGTCAACGTACCGCCAAATTCCAACTTGATGTTGCGACCATCAGCAGCCGTCAAAACCACACCCTGGATATCGTCATGCGTATTGGTCGCAACCACACCAGTTTGTTTAGAGATGTTGTTGATGGCAGTCACCACTGAATCACGCATGATTTCGAGGTCAGCGTTTGAAGTAACACTCGCTGTAGCAACACCGTTTACTGTGATAGCACCTTCTTTGGATGCTGTGTAAGTCATAGCAGAACCAAACACCTCGGTTTTACCGACTGTGGCGTACACGCCGCTCAAGTCAGACACACGGTTGATAGCTGCCGCCTTAGCAATCGCGCTGGCATCCTTGCTAGCTGAAGACAATGTGTCATCCGTTGTCAAAGAAGCGCCAACCACCACACCATTCAACACCAAATCGCCACTGGCCAAGGCTGGAGTCTGAGTGGCAGTACCACCCACAGCTGACAAGGAAGCACGAGCACCCATACCGATGTCTTTGGTTTGCATTGAATCAAAACCGATAGTCATACGGTCGTTGGCATTAACACCTGTTTGCAATTCAACCTTGCCTGCTGAACCGTCCAACAATTTGATGTTGTTGTGGTTTGTTTTAGTTGCGATATTCTGAATTTCTGATTTCAGCTCATCAACTTCAATTTGCATAGATGAACGATCAGCATCAGACACTGCACCGTTGCCAGCTTGCACCGCCAATTCACGCATGCGTTGCAGCATGTTGTTGACTTGACCCATCGCGCCTTCAGCGGTTTGAGCCATTGACAAACCGTCATTTGAGTTGCGAATCGCGACTGCATAACCACGGATTTGTGATGTCATGCGGTTGGTGATAGCCAAGCCAGCAGCATCGTCTTTGGCGCTGTTGATACGCAGACCAGTGGAGAGACGCTCCATGGACGCTTTCATCTTGCGCTCAACGTTGCCCATAGAAGCTTGCGCATCGAGAGCTTTTAAGTTGGTGTTGATAACGGACATGGTGTTTCTCCTTAATAGTCCAAAAAAATTCAGTTGAAGAAGTTACAAGAAGTTCTCTTGATAGCCAATGATTCGGCGCATTCGGAAATTACTTGAGCGAAATTTAAATTTTTTCGTTGTGCAAGAGCCCTTTGAAGTCTTCAATGCTGTGTGCCAGCTGAACAATGACTTCATTGGGAATCTGACGCACGATTTCGCCAGTGGTTGCGTTTTTGATATAGACGATAGGACGACCGAGCTTTTCATCCATCGCAAAGCTAACGCTACGCGCGTTGGCTTGCATCATGTCGTTGAGCTTGCCAATGGCAGCGCGCAGATCTTGACTCTCACGCTCAAGATCAATTTTGATTTCTGCTCTGGGAATGGGCGCTAGGTGAACTTTCACCTCAGCAACATCACCAGATGGAACCGCATGCGGACGCGGCACAGCATTGCCGACAGATGCATGCGTGTTGGATGAGATTTCTAAAGCCATAAGATCGCCCTTCCCACCCCACTCACACAATAGCGGCAAGAAGGCCGCTTAAAGGAAAGGGATGTGTTCGATCAGATCGGCAGCGCGGACGCCGGTGTCAATTTGTCAGTGATGATCGAGCGAACGCCTGCGCCAATCAGGTCCTGTGCGATTTTTGCA
>CALKUJ010000229.1 GCA_937996825.1 uncultured Polynucleobacter sp.
TGAGCAGCCACGCAAAAACAGCTAACAAGTCCGTGTGGCGCGTGGTGAGCGTGAGTGCAATGCCCATCAATGTGGTGCTGATCAAGCGCAGCACACTGATGGCTCCCACCATTGGCTGTTGCATGTAAACATGAAACAAACCGATCAACACACTGGCAAACAACACACCCATGACAAGTGGTTTAGCGCGTGCAGTTGCTCTACCCAGCGAGACAAAAATGATCAAGCAACAAGCCGCGCTGACTGACAAGACCACCAGTTCATTCGTCAAAAAAACGCCCGTACCCAGCAATGCCAAAAAAGCCAGCTTGATGGCCGCAGGCAGACGATGCAGCCAAGTGGGGTCATCGCTGTAAAGGCTGCCCATGGCTTAGCCCATCCGTGCGGACACATCCGCTTCGTATTGCGCGCACACGTCTGCACCCAACCCGTCGGCACGAACACAGCCTTTGTCTAACCAAATCACCCGCTCAAAATGGCGGACATGGTCCAACACATGGGTGGAGACAATGACCTGTTGTGGAGCGGCTGCAATTTCTTTGCGCAACACAGCTTGGCCGGGCAGGTCGAGACTGGAGAAGGGCTCGTCTAACAGGAGCGTTTGGTGGGCACCAATCAGTAGCGCCAACCAACACACGTGTTGGCGCTGGCCTTGGCTCAGGCTGCCAATGGCGCGTGGGGCCCAATCTGCCAAACCCCTTGCTGCCAACCAAGTGCGCACATGGGTTTGCGTCTCGGCGCGAGACAAACGCAAATGGCGCAGGCTCAAAGCCAGCTCTTCCTCCACGGTCGGGAAGATGATTTGTTCATCCGGGTTTTGAAACATCATGCCCACAGCCGGAGCGGCACGATCAGCCGCGACAGGCACGTGCACTTGCCCCGATTGCGCAAGGTCAAGGCCACAGAGCAAACGAAACAAACTGCTTTTACCGGCTCCGTTGTCACCAATCAGGCCAATGCGTGGTTCGCTCAAAGTCATTGAAAGGGCTTTGAAAACGGATGTATGTCCACGAACTAAAGTGACGGACTCAAGGGCAATGCCTGAAAACTGAACAGTGTGCATGATGCGAATTGGATAAGGTCACTGATTATCGGCAAGAAACAAAAAACCCCATCGTGTTGCCACGATGGGGTTTTAGACTTTTAAATCCTTAACTGGCTTACGCCAGCGGGGGGATTAGAAAGTGTGGCGAACGCCGATAGCTGTACGCTTTGTCGAACCATTGGTTGCATCATCTGTAGCGCTGTTCTTGTTCGCGTCACGTGTGTCATAACGTGCATACAAGGCAGTACGCTTGCTCAATGCATAGTCGGCACCGATACCAGCAATTTTCTTGTCAACGTTTGCAGATGTTTTGTCGTTGCTTGAACCCATAGAGGCCATCAATGTGGTGGCACCCATCACGTACTTAGCACCGATCATGCGACCGCTTGTGTCAACTGCAGTCGATGTATCTTGCTTTTCAGTCCAAGTTGCACCGTACACGGTGGCTGCACCAATTGTGTAGTTAGCAGACAAAATGCTCAACTTGTTTTCTTTGTTTGCAGCCAAGGTTGCAACACCCAAGTTACCTTGTGCATCAACGACGCCTTCAGAGCCTTGTGACACTTTTTGGTTTGCGTAAGCAACGTTCAATGGACCGTTAGAGTACTTCAAACCGAATTCCGACACGCCTTCACGGTTCGTTGCAACGTTAGATGCAGCAGTGGTGCTTGTCACGTTACCGCCAACAGCGTTGACTTTTGGCACAAACAGATAAGAGCCCGAGAAGCCGCTAAAGCTTGCTGTTTCCAAACGGATTGCGTTGTTAAAACGTGTAGGAGCAGATTGGTAAGCTGTCACAGGCGCAGCGGTGCTGTAACGAGTAAAGATATTACCGTTAGAGCCGTAACCTGAACCCAGAGCTGTACCAAACACAGAGCCAACACCCCATGCATCCAAAGCATTGGTGTTCACACGACCCAATTTGAGGGTACCCAAACCACCTTCCAAGCCAACGAAAGCTTGTTGGCCTGTACCAATATTGTCTGCGCCAGAACCGCCAACAGCGTTGCCGTTGATGAAATCAGGAGTCAATTGCAATTGGAAGTTGGCTTTCAAGCCGCCGCCCAGATCTTCAGTACCCAAGAAAGTCACTTGTGAAGTGCCTTGGCCGTTGTTAGACAAGCCTTGTGTTGAAGTGATGTTGCCGCCACCGTATGTGGTTTTTTGTTGTTGGATTGTTGGGTCAAAAGTACCCTTCAAAGTAACAGTAGATTGAGCTTGTGCGCCGAAAGCGGCGAGTGCTGCGATAGCAACGAGGGTTGTAAATCATGTCGAAGGTGCTAGAAGGTATCGACAGTGTGCGTTGATTTTGTTTAGGTGTTGCCAGCAACTTTTCGTTGCAAGTTGTACGGTAATTGGTTTGCAACTTTGACCGCGTTAAAGCAACACCTGCATGTCTATTTTGCAGAGTGGCACGACTGGCAAAGACATGGCAGCGACACGGCACAAACGCATTCGTATGGTTTGCTGGCGCTGCTTAAAACAGGTCGCAATTTGCGGTGTACAACATTACGCTTGAGCGATGCTGACCCAAATTACCAACTACGCTGTTGATGCTGCCAACGACCAACTGCACAAGCGTGAACGCACCGTACCAATACCAAACACGATCACCGCTGTTGCAGGTTATCCCAACAAACTCGTTGTGTTCAAAATTGCAGCCAGCAAGTTTTGGCAGGTGCGTTGCTTTATTGCAGGTCGAACGCACAGACGCACAACAAAAACCACATCACTCAAGCAAGCCCAACGGTTTGCACGTTGGTTTTATGAAAGTCTTCTCGCCAAGTGTCACGTTTCACAAATTGAAACAACCACACCAACCGTAGAAATATCTAATCGAAAAACAAACGAGCCACGAGCGTTGACGTTTGGTGCTATCGCAGCACAGGTTTATGCCAACGAACATGCACGAATGGAGCGTGGCGAATTTGGGGCAGGCAGCTTGCGTATGTTTCGCAACAGGCTAGATGCATATGTGCTCCCACACTTTGGCTCAATGCTTCCAAGTGCGATCACCTACCAAATGCTGCAAGAGTTTGCACAAACGCTAAGCATCAAGCACACGACCACCACAGTCAGCAACTACCTAATCACTGTTCGCAAGGTTTTAGTCCATGCCGTACGTATTGGTGCGATAGAACAAGCACCAGACATTCCAAAAATTAAAGTCAAGTCTGCATCACGCGGCGCTTTCACACCCACTGAATATTGGCAACTGCTTAGAGCCGCACGTGCTTTGCGTGGCGTGCAGCACCCAGCAAGCAAAAAAGAAATGCGTAAACGAATTAAGCAGGCCTATAACGACCATAAGATGCCACCAGATATGGCTTGGTCAATAAGCCTGATGGTCAACTGCTTCTTGCGACCAGGCGACTTAACCAAGCTCAAGCATCGCCATGTTGAAGTGATACGAGGCAAGAACACATATTTGCGATTGACCTTGCCAGAGACTAAGCTGCATAGTGCGCCCATCGTCACGCTACGCCCTGCTGTTCGCATTTATGAGCAAATCTGCAAGCACAGACCTAACGCCAAGCCCAATGACTTTTTGCTATTACCTGACCTAAATAATCGCACCCATGCATTGGCTGTATTGAGCACGATGTTCAACTGGGTACTTGATCACACGGGACTAAAACTGAATCCACATGGGCATCCTCGCAGTCTTTACAGCTTACGCCACAGTGCCATCACATTTCGTTTGCTGTACGGGCAAGGCATCGATTTGATAACGCTGGCGCGAAATGCACGAACAAGCGTGGAAGTGATCAACAACCATTACGCCAGCACGGTAACGGGCGAACAAAACATTGGAATGCTGCAAAGTCGTCGCCAGCGTAAATGATTACTTCTTAAACCCGTCACGCAGTTTGATGCTGGCTGCTTCAATTAGCACATCAAGCTCAGCGTTTTGGGTTGCTGCAATCACCGTGTCAATCACTGCAACCAGTTGCTTGCTGTCTGCGATTTCAATTGCTGTTTTGCCTTTTGCAAGTTCCAGCGTTTTGCTGCCATAGAAGATGCTCAGCAGCGTTTCGTTCTTTTCACCAATCCACCACCAAGCCTTAATTCGCACGGGCATTTCACGCACAACACGTTGACCGTCTGCGTCTTTGAGTGTGCGTAGGCGTTTGGGGGCATATGTGCGCCCTTCAAGTTGTGCCAACGCCAGTTCGCGTTGCTCAGTCAATTTTCGGAGCAGTTTGTTGCGGCGTTTAACGACATCAGGCAATGCACGGGGCTTGCGGGCTGCGGTGAGTTTGAGTGTTGCGAGTGCGGAAGTGGACATGTGCTTTTCCTTTCATTTATTGATAAAGCACAGGTAATTTTGTGATCATGCTGGCGCTTGGACGACCTGAAACCCGCCAATCTGGCGGGGAATTGGAAAGGATGCGAAAAATGCTGTCCTTTCAAAAGGACAAATTGCGTTACAGCTTGGGAACACTGCTCTGCAAGGGGGC
>CALKUJ010000230.1 GCA_937996825.1 uncultured Polynucleobacter sp.
CTCTTTCCCTACACGACGCTCTTCCGATCTCTAATTTAACGATGTTTTTGAAGGCTCATGAGTGGCTAACAAACTCAAATTCAGCCCTAATTCATTTCTTTACATTAGCCGGGTATCAATTTTTACTTTTAACTTTTTTGCTCTCAATCTTGACGGCTCATAAGTGGAGTCGTTTTGTTATTTGCGTATTCTTTCTGATAGCTTCATTCTCTGCCTATTTTGCAGATACCTATGGAGTGATCATTGATCGAGACATGCTTCTAAATGTATCTCAGACTAATTTTTCAGAAGCTGTCGGACTCTTTTCTTGGAAACTAGTGCTTTATATCTTGGTTTTATTTGTAATTCCCTCTGCAATTGTTTACAAGATTTCTTTTAACAAAAGTACATTTACAAAAATCTTTCTGTCTCACGCATTAATCGCCATCATATCCTTGGCATCTATCGGGATTTTGTTTTTTTCTACGAGTGCCTTTTCATCGTCTTTTTTTCGAGAGCAAAAACATATCCGGGTTTACTCAAATCCACTTAATGCACTCTACGCAAGTTATCAAGTAGTCAATAAAGGCTATCTAAGCCCAGCAAAAGAATTTGTAAAAATTGGCGAAGATGCATCTATTAACAGACCAACAAATAATCGCAAGCTGATCATCATGGTGGTTGGAGAAACTGCTCGTGCAGATCGCTTTTCCTTGAATGGTTACAGCAAAGATACCAACCCTCTTCTTGGCAAAGAGACTGTTATTAGCCTAACAAATGCCTCATCATGCGGCACCAGCACAGCGATTTCCGTTCCATGCATGTTTTCATTCGAAGGCAAAGAAAAGTTTGATCTTTCAAATTTTAGAAACAAGGAAAATGTATTAGATGTTGCTGCAAAAGCCGGAGTTAATGTTTTATGGCGTAATAATAATTCAAGCTCCAAAGGAGTTGCTGATCGCCTACCCTATGAGGATTTTTCAACCCCCAGCAAAAACAACGTATGCGATCCGGAATGCCGTGATATTGGGATGCTCAAAGGTTTAGACGAACACATCAGCAAACAAAAAACTGGCGATTTATTAATTGTTTTGCATCAAATGGGCAGTCATGGGCCCTCGTATTACGAGAGAGTCCCAAAGAATTTTCAGAAATTTCAACCCACCTGCTTAACCAATCAATTAGATAAGTGCTCCAAAGAGCAAATCAGCAATAGTTACGACAACACAATCCTCTACACAGATTATTTCTTGAGTGAGGTAATCAATTTTTTAAAGAAGTATGATGACAAATTCGAGACATCCATGTTTTACGTGAGTGATCATGGGGAATCTCTCGGGGAATATGGCATGTTTTTACATGGCATGCCCTATTCAATGGCACCTAAAGGCGTGACAAATATTCCAATCATCATGTGGTTTGGAAAGCAGATGATTTCATCCCAGAAACTAAGTATGTCCACATTCAATAAGCATCGCAATAAGCCAATCTCACACGATCATGTTTCGCATACTCTTCTAGGAATGTTTGAGATAGAGACCAGGATTTATAAAAAAGAGCTGGATCTTCATGCGTTAGGCATTAATTGAGAACCAGCCAGCAATGAAAAACTTTTTAATTCGCCGAGTCATTAAAAACTCCATTTATTCTTTTAATGGACTAATTTCAGCATTTAAATCTGAAGAGGCTTTCAGAATTGAGATTTTTCTGTTTTTAATACTGCTGCCTCTGTCATTTTTCTTGGGTCAATCTAGTATCGAGATTTGCCTGCTTATCATGAGTCTCTTTATTGTTTTAATCACAGAACTGGTCAATACAGCACTGGAAAAAACAATTGATAGAATTTCAAAAGAAAAGAATGAATTGTCAGGCGTTGTGAAGGACATAGGTAGCGCTGCAGTTTTCATTTCTATCTTGCAGGCTTGTGTTATCTGGTCAGTGATATTGATTAGATAATAAACATCACTTCTCTACAAACGCTCTTTCGTAAACATAGTCACCCAATTGACCAAGACTTGGTGACACTTTGAAACCTTTGGCGTCGAGCATTGCTGAGATTTCTTTGAGCATCGATGGGCTGCCACAAATCATGCCGCGATCATTCGCTGGGTCCAGCGGTGGCAAACCAATGTCTTTGAACAACTGACCGTTTTCAATCGCAGTCGTCAGGCGTCCTGTGTGCTTGAATGCCTCTCTTGTGACTGTTGGGTAGTAGATCAATTTTTCACGAACCATCTCACCCAAGAACTCATCATTGGGCAATACGTTGCGAATGTAGTCTTCATAGGCCAACTCACTGACCAAGCGCACACCATGGATCAAGACCACTTTTTCAAAGCGCTCATAGGTGTCTGGATCACGGATGATGCTCATGAATGGCGCTAGACCTGTGCCAGTGCTGAACAAGTACAGATTCTTTCCAGGATTCAAGTCATCGATCACCAAAGTGCCAACAGACTTTTCGCTGACCAAAATAGGGTCCCCTACCTTGATGTTTTGTAGGCGTGAAGTTAATGGGCCATTTTCAACTTTGATACTTAAGAACTCTAGGTGTTCTTCGTAATTAGCACTGGCCACACTGTAAGCACGCGTCAATGGCTTGCCATCAACTTCTAAACCAATCATCAAGAAATGACCATTGCGAAAGCGCAAGCTTTTGTTACGTGTGGTTGTAAAGCTGAACAGTGTGTCGTTCCAATGCTTAACGCTCAGAACTGTTTCGGTGTTGTAACTGGCCATGTTTTTCTGCTCTAGGTTTCTTGGGGTTCATGTAACCCAATATTTTAAACGCTTCAGGGTTTCCCTGATCGTTTCTTATGTGGCTTGAAGCTCAGATTAAGAAAAAGATGTGGTTTTATTTGATTTGAGTCAGTGTTTTACTCAGTTTTCTATCAGAGACTGGCTTGCCAAGCCGCAATCCCAGCCTTGGCCACTTCGGCGTCTTGATTGGATTTAACGCCCGAGACGCCAATGGCCCCAATCGTTTGCCCATCGTGAACAATGTTCACCCCACCTTCAAGCATGCCCTGCAAAACAGGCACGGATAGATAGGCGATACGACCGCCATTGATCATGTCTTCGTAAGCTTTGCTCTCTTTGCGCCCCAAGGCTGATGATCTGGCTTTTTCTTGAGCAATTGAGGCTGAAACAGCTGGACAGTCATCTCTTCTGATAAAACCTAATAGATGTCCGCCATCATCAACAACAGCAATGGAAACAGCGAACTGATTTTTTTCTGCAAATTCATTCGCTGCTTGCAACAACACATCAACGTCTGCTTCGGTGAGGTATGGTTTTTGTTTCACGTCTCCTCCATCCCCAATCTTTTAAAGCAATAAGTTTTGTGCTGCCACAACTCCACTGTCTTTTAACTTGATACCAAAAGCCTTCATACCCATTTCGCAACCGCTCAAAGCGCCTAACAAGGCCAACTCATTACAGTCTCCCAAGTGACCAATACGGAACATCTTGCCTTTGACTTTGCCAAGCCCAGTGCCCAATGAAAGGTTGTACTTTTCATGGATCAATTTTCTTAACTTGTCAGCGTCCACGCCTTCAGGAGTGACGACGCCTGTCAATACTGGTGAGTAAACAGCTGGATCTTTACATTGAACCTCTAAACCCCAAGCTTCAACGGCAGCACGACAGGCTTTGGCCAAACGCTGATGGCGAGCAAATACGTTATCTAGACCTTCAGTCAAAATCATGTCCAAGGCTTCGTGCAAACCATACAACAAATTAGTGGATGGTGTGGTTGGCCAGTAGCCAGTTTTATTGGATTCTAAGATCTCATCCCAAGCCCAAAATGCTTTTGGCAAATTAGCTGTTTTATTAGCTTCCAAGGCTTTAGGTGACAAGGCATTGAATCCCAAGCCTGGTGGCAACATCAAACCTTTTTGTGAACCACTCACTGTCACATCAACGCCCCACTCATCATGGCGGTAATCAGCTGATGCCAAACCTGAAATCGTGTCCACCATCAACAAAGCAGGATGCTTGGCCGCATCGATGGCTTTTCTGACGGCTGCAATATTTGAAGTAACACCTGTGGATGTTTCGTTATGAACCACGCAAACAGCCTTGATTTGATGTGAAGTATCAGCTTTCAAACGCTCTTCAATCATGGCTGCATCAACACCATAGCGCCAACCCTCGGAACCTGGCTTACCCAAGAATTCTGTTTTGATACCCAAACGATCAGCCAGCTTTTGCCACAAAGTCGCAAATTGACCAGTCTCATACATCAACACGTGATCACCGGCAGACAAGGTGTTAACCAAGGCAGCTTCCCAAGCACCGGTTCCAGATGATGGGTAAATGATGACAGGATGCTTGGTCTTGAAAATCTTCTGCATGTCAGCCAATAACTTCAGGCCTAACTGACCAAACTCAGGACCACGATGGTCAATGGTCTGGAAACTGATCGCTCTTAAAACACGTGCTGGCGCAGGACTAGGGCCTGGAATGTGTAAAAAGTGGCGTCCAGATGAATGATTATCAAGTTTTAGCATGGTTGTTCTCACTCGGTTTTATTGTTAGTCGTGTCGGAAGTGTAAGTCATTTTTTGAAAAATTGCATTTTTGTATGCAAAAAATATGGCTTATGACTTTCCCTATAGTGGTAAATACTAGGCAAATAATAGGTTTTTGGCACTTCTTTTTAAAATCCCTATCGGTTATATTAAATGTGTATACAAAATTAGGCTTTATTGATGGCATCCATTATTCAGTTAAATTCGCAAAATTTGCACGAAACCACCTTCCAAAAACTGCGCAGCTTATTGGTCGAGGGTGCAATTGCTCCTGGCAGCAAATTGAATGAGCGCGAACTTGCCGAGCAACTCAATGTTTCACGCACCCCGATTCGTGAGGCCATCAGACGTTTAGCAGCGGATGGCTTGGTTGAATTGATCGCCAACCGAGGCGCAATTGCAGTTCAATTAAGCAAAGAGGATGTGATCAACACATTTGATGTGATTGCCAATCTTGAGGGTTTCTCTGGCGAGTTGGCAGCTCAAAACATCACAGATGCTGCCCTATCTGAACTTGAAGCCATGCATTATGAAATGATGGCCTCCTATGCGCGCCGGGACCTATCAAGCTATTACAAAATCAATTTAAAAATACACAACGCCATCAATCAGGCGGCCGCCAACCCTGTTTTGAGTCAATTATTCATGCAAGTCAATGCTCGCATTGAAGCTTTGCGCTTCCGCTCAAATCAAGACGAAGTCAAATGGGAAAAAGCTGTGGGTGAGCATCAAGAGATGATTGATGCACTCAAAGCACGGGATGGTGCGCGCATGAGACGAGTCATGATGAATCACGTGATGAATAAGCGTGATGTGGTGATTCAGTTGATGGATTCAGAAAACTTATCTCACTCAGTCAAAGCATGAACAAACCACTCGCCTATCAAGAAGTCATGATCGATACCCAGTTTTTAGCTAAACGGCTAGAAACTGAAACCTCCGGCGAGGTGATGACGGATATTGCCAGTCGCGGTCGCTACGCCACTGATGCTTCGATTTATCAAACCATGCCCGTGGCAGTCTTTGTTCCAAAAACTGCAGAAGACATTGTTGCTGCTATACAAATAGCTGCTGATCTTGGTGTGCCTGTATTGCCTCGTGGAGGCGGCACAAGCCAATGTGGACAAACAACCGGTCCAGCACTGGTCATTGATAACACCAAATATTTCAGAAATGTTTTAGATATCAATCTTGATCAAGGTTATGTGGATGTTCAGCCAGGCATCGTGCTTGATCACTTGAACGCCGCTCTAAAAAAACATCAAGTGTGGTATCCCGTTGATGTTTCTACTGCAGCACAAGCAACGATTGGCGGTATGGCGGGTAACAACTCTTGCGGTAGCCGATCGATTGCATACGGCAACATGGTTCACAACGTCTTAGGTGTTGATGCCTGGTTGGCCGATGGTCAGGAAACTTCATTTGGCTTGATGAAAAATGCCACTGGCAAAGCTTTAGAACTCGGTCAGTTTGTTCAATCACTGGCTCATCAACATCAAGCCGAAATTGAAGCGAAGTGGCCCAAAGTGATGCGCAGAGTTGCGGGCTACAACTTAGATATTTTCAATAATCAAAGCGAGCGTCCATACACGCAAGATGGCCAAGTCAACTTGGCACACCTGTTGGTGGGCAGTGAAGGTAGCTTGGCTTATTTCAAACAATTGCGCCTGGCTCTTTCACCATTACCAAAGCACAAAACCTTGGGCGTGGTTAACTTCACCAGCTTCTATGAAGCGATGGACAGTGCGCAGCACATCGTTAAATTGAAGCCTTCCGCCGTTGAATTGGTCGATCGCACCATGATTGATTTATCACGCAGCAATCCTGCATTTAAAGCAGTGATTGAAACAGCGTTGATCGATGTGGCAGGCAAAACGCCAGAAGCTATTTTATTGGTGGAGTTCTCTGGTGAAGAGCTAGCCCCACTTGAGAAAAAAGTGAAAGACTTGGTCAGCTTGATGGCTGATTTAGGTCACCCTGGTTGCGTGGTGGAGATGATTCATGCGGAGTCTCAAAAGAATTTATGGGAAGTTCGCAAAGCTGGCTTGAACATCATGATGAGCTTGAAAGGTGATGGGAAGCCAGTGAGCTTCATTGAAGACTGCGCCGTTCCTTTAGAGAGCTTGGCTGAATACACCCAAGGCCTCACAGAAGTTTTTTCAAAGTATGGCTCACGTGGCACTTGGTATGCCCATGCATCAGTAGGCACCCTGCACGTCCGCCCAATTTTAGATATGCGTCGCGGTGGCGCGCAAAAGATGCGTGCGATTGCTGAAGAGGCTGCAGCATTGGTCAAGCGCTATAAGGGTGCTTTCAGCGGTGAGCATGGCGACGGCATCTGTCGTGGTGAATGGATTCAGTGGCAATTCGGACCAA
Organism: uncultured Polynucleobacter sp.; assembly: GCA_937996825.1. Taxonomy (GTDB): domain Bacteria; phylum Pseudomonadota; class Gammaproteobacteria; order Burkholderiales; family Burkholderiaceae; genus Polynucleobacter. The sequence goes on from CALKUJ010000230.1 coordinate 6,887, forward strand.
AACTCACTGAGGCTTTGGGTGAAATCAAACATGCTTTTGACCCAAATAACTTATTCAATCCAGGCAAGATCATCAATCCTCCCAAGATGGATGATGAGTCCTTGTTCAGGTTCCCGCAAACATATCGCGTGATTCCTCTCAAGACTTCTTTGGATTGGTCGAGCTGGGATGTACAAAATGATCCTGTGACTGAAGAAACAACAGCGCCAGGAACTGGCGGCGACCCAAGTGGTGGTTTTGCAAAAGCAGTAGAGATGTGCAACAACAATGGCCATTGCCGCAAGTTTGATGCTGGCACCATGTGCCCAAGTTACCGCGTGACTCGCGATGAGAAACATTTGACCAGAGGTCGCGCAAATACATTGCGTCTAGCGTTATCGAATCAATTAGGTAAAGACGCGTTTTTATCTGAGGATGTCAAAGAAGCATTTGATCTATGCGTCAGTTGTAAAGGATGTAAACGCGAGTGCCCTACTGGCGTTGATATGGCAAAAATGAAGATTGAATATTTGAGCCATTACAAACAATCTCATGGCTGGACACTCAGAGATCGTTTGATTGCTCATCTGCCACGTTACTCTCATCACATTGCAGCCATTCCTGGCTTAGCATTTTTATTGAATTTAAGAAATAAGATTCCTGGCCTGGCTTTACTTGGCGAAAAGATCACACAGATATCTGCTAAACGCAGCTTGCCAACTTGGCGTCGAGATACAGCCTGGCGTTCAATGCTTGGCAGCACTGAAGAAGCCCTGTTTGCCAGCGCCAAACCAGTGGTTTTGTGGGCGGATACATTCAACGGATGCTTTGAAACTGAAAATATCAAAGCCGCAGTCAAAGTGCTTGAGGCCAGCGGATACACCGTTCACATTCCTCAGAAAAAACAAGGCCACTATTGCTGTGGCAGAACCTACTTGGCCAGCGGTATGGTGAATGAAGCTCGCGCCAGCGCTCAAGAGTTATTGGATGCTTTCACTCGCTACACAGAGAAAAATATTCCGATCATTGGTTTAGAGCCCTCTTGCATTTTGACCTTGCGTGATGAGTTTTTGGTCATGGGCTTGGGTGATTCAGCGAAGACTTTAGCCAAAGGCAGCCAGACCTTTGAAGAATTTTTAGTATCAGAAGCCAAGGCTGGGCGCTTCGCTCCAAAGCTAAAAGCCTGTGATCAACAAATTTTGTTGCATGGACACTGTCATCAAAAGTCATTTGACGCTGTCAAACCAATCATTGCCCTACTCAAAATGATTCCGCAAGCTCAGCCTCAGCTGATTGAGTCTTCATGTTGCGGTATGGCTGGTAGCTTTGGTTATGAAAGTGAGCACCATCAAGTGTCATTACAAATGGCAGAAATGCAACTCCTTCCAGCCATTCGCCAAGCTCCAGATGCGATTGTTTTGGCTGATGGCTCAAGCTGTCGCCATCAAATCAAAGACGGCGCAGATAGAGAAGCTTTGCATGTGGCACGTATTTTGGAAATGCATTTGGAATAGGTTTGATGTTTTATTTTTTGTAATTTTTTTTGATTGTTTTTATTTTTTGTTCTTATGTATTTGTAATTTTTTGTCCAAAGAAGTAAGGGTTGGTTTTTAGAACTGTAGTCATCATTGTTCAACGAGGAGAGATCATGAACACAAGACGTAAAATCATCGCCACAGCTGTGGCAGCACTAACAACTTCAGTACTGGCATCCCCAGTTTTAGCTCAAGCAGCTTGGCCAAATAAACCAATTCGTTTGGTGGTTGGCTTTGCTCCAGGCGGCGGAACTGACATCGTGGCGCGCGCTTTGGCTCCAAAAATGAGTGAGATTTTGGGTCAAAATATCATCGTAGAAAATAGATCTGGTGCCGCTGGCACGATTGGTGCTGATCTTGTTGCCAAATCACCTGCGGATGGCTACACCCTGCTCATGGGTCACTCAAATTCAAATGCGATTGCTCCATTTGTTTTGCCAAAAATACCTTTCAATGCCGCAACAGATTTCACACCTATTACTTACGTAGGTTATGTACCGAACATCTTGGTATTGCACCCTTCAATTCCAGCAAAAACAGTTCCAGAATTGATCAGCTTGGCTAAGAACAATCCAGCACAGATGACTTATGGTTCTTCTGGTATTGGTAGTACACAACATTTGGCTGGTGCTTTGTTCTCAAAGATTGCCAAGGTTCAAATGAATCACGTGCCATACAAAGGCAGCGGTCAAGCGATTGTTGACTTGATGGCTGGTCAGATCAACATGAACTTTGACACCCTTCCACCGGTATTGCCACATATTCGTGCTGGTAAGTTGAAGCCATTGGCTATTTCAACACCAAAACGTTTATCAATTCTTCCAGATGTTCCAACATTTGATGAAGTTGGTATCAAAGGTTTTGATGTAACTAACTGGTATTCAGTCATGGGTCCGAAAAACTTGCCAAAAGACATGGTTGTGAAAATTGATGCTGCGGTTCGCGCTGCCATGAACGATCCAAAGATCAAGGTGACTTTGGATGCGCAAGGTTTACAAACTGCTGGTCCAGCAACTCCTGATGAGTTCTCAACTTTCTTAAAAGCTGAACTTAACAAGTACGCAAAACTTGTTAAAGAGTTGAACGTAAAGGCTGAGTAATGACTTCACCCCAAACTGGAGTATCTTCACGCCCACTACCCCTGGTGGGCGTGAAGGTTCTAGACATCAGCCAAGTGATGGCTGGCCCCTACACCTGCATGTTGTTAGCAGACATGGGTGCCGATGTGATCAAAATAGAACCTCCAGGCTCTGGGGATCAAACACGAGGCGCGATGGGATTCAAGATGAAAGGTCCAGATAGCATGGGCTTTTTAAATATGAATCGCAACAAGCGCAGCATCACGATCAATTTGAAGTCTGATGCGGGTAAAAAAATTCTATTTGAATTAGTCAAAGATGCCGATATCTTAGTCGAAAACTATCGACCAGGAGTCATGAAAAAACTCGGTGTTTCTTACGAAGTTTTAAGCAAGATCAATCCACGCTTGGTTTATGCCAGCATCTCCGGCTTTGGCCAGAGTGGTCCTTGGGCAGATCGTCCAGGTTTTGATTTGATGGCTCAAGCGATGTCAGGTGTGATGGCGATGACAGGCCATGGTGACGGTCGACCAGTGAAAGCTGGTGTTCCAGTCGCAGATATTGGCTGCGCCCTCTTTGCTACTTATGGCATTTTGTCGGCTTACATTGGTGCAAAAAATACGGGGCAAGGTCAATACATCGATGCCTCATTATTTGATTCAGCTTTGGCATTCTCGATTTGGGATACCGCTGAATATTGGGGAACAGGTAAACCACCAGTGGCTTTGGGTACTGCCAATCGCATGAGCGCTCCTTACCAAGCTGTCAAAGCAAAAAATGAATATTTTGTGATGGGAGCAACCAATAACAAGCTTTGGCAAAAGTTGTGTGACATTCTTGGGCGCGCTGATTTGCTCAATGATGCGCGCTGCAAAACAATCTCTGATCGTTTGGCCAATCGTGAATACATCATTGTTGAATTAGAAAAGTCATTTGCTGCCAAAGATGCTGATGTTTGGATTGATGAATTACTCGCCAGAGGTATTCCGGCTGGTCCTATCTTGGACTACCCAAGGGCCTTTGCCAGTGAACATGGTCAACATCGCAAGATGAAAATTGAACTTGACCATCCACTAGAGGGCAAAGTTCCCAACATTGGTTTTGCAGTGAAGATGCAAGGCACACCGCAGCAAGTTCTTCGCCACCCTCCTTTGTTGGGTGAGCACACGCATGAGGTGTTACAAGAAGCGGGCTTTACAGTTGATCAAATCAAAGCTCTTGAACAAGACGGTGCGTTTTCTGTGGAACAATGATTCATGAGCGACGCACATTACGCTAATCCAACAGACGCATCTGGCAAAGTTCATCTAAAGATTGATGGCGCGCTTGCTTGGGTTTCTTTTGATCGCCCCGCCGCCAGAAACGCCATGACCTGGTCCATGTACAGCGACCTAAAAGCTATTTGTGAAAAACTTCATTCAGACAAAACTATCAAAGCTGTCATCTTGCGAGGCGTTGGTGGTCAGTCTTTTGTATCAGGCACAGATATTGAACAATTTAAATCATTCAAAGATGGGCAAGATGGCATTGACTACGAGGCTTTGATTGATCTTCACATCGACGCCCTAGAACAACTACCGATGCCAACCATTGCCATCATTGACGGCTTGGCTGTTGGTGGCGGTTTAGCGATTGCAACTGCCTGCGACTTCAGAATTGCAAATCCCAGTGCGCGCTTTGGCGCCCCAATTGCTAAAACAGTTGGCAATTGTTTATCACCCACCAATATTGCAAGATTGATGGCTCACGTAGGCATCCCAACACTCAAAAGAATGTTGCTGATGGCTGAACTGATCAATGTTGATGAATTACTCACCTCTGGCTATATCCACACTGTGGCAGATAGTGCAGAACTTGAATCAATTGCCAAAGCAATGGCTGACAAAGTAATCAATTTGGCACCACTGACGATTCGTTCATCTAAGTTGACGATCAGCCGGATACATCAGAATCAATTACCTGACTGCGATGATTTGATCAAAGCCTGCTATGGCAGCTCTGATTTCAAGGAAGGTGTTCAAGCGTTTGGTGAAAAAAGACCGCCGAAATGGCAAGGGTCTTGAAGAAAATTAAGCTGTTTTCTTTTTCTTCAGCAAATAAGAACCCCAGTTAAACACTGAGCTCACGATTGGCTGTTTTTTGACTTTCACACGTGGGCCAGCTTTGACCTCTGCCGACTTGGTGATTTTTTTCTTGCTTTGAACTTGTGAGGACTGCTCAAATTGCTTTTTGCCTGATCTAACACCAGCGGCAATTTTCTTCGCTGTTTCTGGATCAAGCAAAGACAGTAAAGTCACTGAGTTCATATAACCCAACATTTCTTGATGCAAGGTACCCCACAGTGCGTGACATGCCATTTGCTGGTCTTGCTGTTCTGGCATGATGCCGTCAACTGCCATGATGATTTGACCAACGGAAATGTCATTAGGATTTCTGGCCAGGGTATATCCACCACCAGGACCTCTCATGCTGTCAACCAAACCGGCATGTCGCAACTTAGCAAACAATTGCTCCAAATAGCTCAAGGAAACATTTTGTCTTGAGCTAATCGAAGCCAAAGTTTGACTTGGCTGATCACTCGCGAAATGATTCGCTAAATCAACCATGGCAATAACGGCGTAACGGCCTTTGGTAGCAACTCTCATAGCGTTAATCTAGCATAAATTATTGATTTAGTTTAAACATCCCAACAAAAATGCCCTTGTAAATCCTAGGTGATTTCCCTTAAGGCAACTCTCTGTTTTACAAGCAAATTCACTGCTTTAAGACTTTTTATGTGTGAAGCCAGCAATTAAAAGCATGATCCAAGCTGAAATCAACAAAAAACCGCCCAAAGGGGTGATTAAACCGACTCGCCAAGAACTCAGGGTTAACAAATACAAGCTGCCAGAAAACAAGATGGTGCCTATGACCATCAAAACAGCGGATATCAATAAGGCCTTGGAACGAACTGATTGATTCAACAAAGCCACAATGCCCAAAAGTGCCAGGGCATGAATCAATTGGTACAAAACAGCAGTTTGGAACACGTTCAACAAATAAGGGCTCAATTTTTGAGCTAAAGCATGCGCGCCATAAGCCCCTGCAGCCACCCCGGTAGCTCCAAAAAGACCAGCAAAACTAAGAAAAACTCTCGGCGCTTGACTCATACTCATCCTATTTTCTATAAATCCTAGATTAATTGTCAGCCATCATACTGGTCTTGTTCTGGTTGACGTCTATTTGGATCAGCTGATTTGAAAGCCATTCAATTAAGCCAATCATTCTTGGGTTGTGGCAAGTAATTAAATTCTGCGAAAAGTAAAATCTTTAGCTAAAATAACAACCTAGGTGCTGATTACTTGGTTGATTTCACTAACGACTGAGTATTAATACCCCCTTAACTATCTGAAGCAGAGTTTCTATACTTCTCATGGCTAAGGTTGTTTTGTAACCAATTGGAGAGAACACATGAAATTGATTAGCGCATTAGTAGCATCTGCTTTGATGGTATCTGCACCAGCATTTGCTTCAAAAGAAATCGCCAGCAAAAATGCTTGTATGGGTTGTCACGCTGTTGACAAAAAAGTAGTTGGCCCTTCATACAAAGATATCGCTGCTAAATACAAAGGTCAGGCTGACGCTGTTGACAAACTAGCTAAGAAAGTAAAAGCTGGTGGTTCAGGTGTTTGGGGTCCAATCCCAATGCCAGCAAACGCAACAATCAGCGAAGCTGATTCAAAAGCTGTTGTTAAATGGATTTTGGACGGCGCTAAGTAATTTTTAGCACCCTCCACTGAGAATGGCTGGTTTAAAACCAGCCATTTTTTATTCTAGTTTTCGCATTGTCGAATGCTTCATCCATGTATTCAGTTTCACCCATCAAATAAGATTCAAACGACTAAGATCATGAGTAAATATTTATTAGCCCTAATGTTAGCCTTCAACACCACTTATGCATTGGCTGATAACAAAGCCATCGTGATTGATGAAATGGCTGGTTATCTAGATTTTGTTGATTATGGCGGGGGCGTTATTTTTGCCGAGCAAATCCCTGAAGAAGAATATAAAAAGATGTTCATTATTGACGCCAGAGACAAAGCTCAATTTGATAAAAGTCACATTCCAGGTGCAGTGAATATTGAATGGCGCCAAGTACTGAACAAGCGCCAAGATATTCCTAAAAATAAGCCCGTCTTGATTTACTGCAATACAGGAAGCCTATCTGCTCAAGCAGGCTTTGCCCTTCGCATGGCTGGTTACGATAACTTGCGCATCCTCCAGGGTGGCTTCGAAGAATGGAAAGCAAAAGGTGATCTGAAGGCTAATGCGAAAGCAGCGGGAAGAACTAGCAATCATTGAATTGTTTTTTAAGATTGATTCCTGTGATAGTTATTAAAAGAATCTAACTAATCACTGAGTGATAGTATTGCTTAATCTTATTCATCTCAAAGAGCTCAGGTATGCGCCCATACGATCACCCACTCAGAACTGTTCTTCATGAAGAGGTGCATGCAAGACCACCTGTTGCATTGTGGCCAAGGGATCGCATCCTCAATCAGGCATTTTTGTTAAAGGGAAATGATCGTCAACAACAGCTTGACTGGATCAACGCTATCAGCGAACAAACGAAACAGCCCATTGACTCTAATCATGGTCAAACATTTCGCATCATTGAACTAAGACCAGCGCCACAAAGAGTCATCATCAAATGGGAACTACACGGTGAGTTCTCATCCATTTCAGCGATTGTTCAACAAAAAGATTTAATGACTGAAGCACCGATTAAGACACGTCATGGTATTGAAAATGAGGTGAATGATTTATTGAATAGATTAAGCATCAAGCCCATGCATGAAGCTGGCGGCCTCAGAATATCTGCGATTGATATTGCTTTCGAAGACCGCGGTCTTTTCAAAGAGGCAGATGAGGTTTCCTCTTTATTCTCAGGAAACACATTAATTGGCAGCACCATCTTAAGCAATCAAAAAGCTCAACTGTGGACGGATTTACAGGTCAATGAGGATGGCTATATTTCATTTTTAGTGCCTCATGCTGGTATGGGGTCACGCCAGGCAGGTCGAGTTGCACGTCGAATCACTGAAGTAGAAATTTATCGCATGGCTTCAATGCTGGCATTCCCAGTGGCAAAAAGTCTATCAGGCCCTCTGCGCAATGCTGAAGCAGAACTATCAGAATTATCAAAAGAAATTTCTATGGCTCAAAATCAAGAGAGTGTCGCAACTCATCAAGATGGCGAGTTCTTAGAACGTATCTCTACTTTGGCTTCCAAGATCGAAGAATGGATTTCCGAGCACGGTCTTCGCTTTACTGCTGCTGAAGCCTACAGTCAATTGACCGCAAAAAATCTTGAAGAATTGAGTGAGGCCTCATTGCCTGGGGTCCAAACTTTATCTGAATTCATGGAGCGTCGTTTTGCACCAGCAATGAGCACCTGCTCATGGACCCAACGTCGCTTGCGCGAGTTATCCGATCGAATCTCACGTACCACGCAAATTTTGCGAACACGCATAGAGTTTGTGAACGAGAGTCAAACGCAGGAATTATTAGCCAGCATGGATCGTCGTGCGAAGATCCAATTACGCTTGCAAGAAACAGTTGAAGGTTTATCAGTTTTAGTATTGACCTACTATGCTGTGAGCTTGATCATCTACATGGCCAAAGGTGCCAAAGAGTTGGGATTAATGATTCCAGCAGAACTGATTGGTGGAGCATCAGCGCCGATCATTGCCTATGGCATATACGCACTGAACAAACTTCGTAAGAAAAAGTTCAATCCGAATTAAGCTGCTGACCTTGCTTTAAATTGGTTCGGCTTGGTTTGACTTGATTTGAGTCAGTTTGACTTTGCCTGAATCATTTGAAGCGCCAAGGCTTCGGCAACTTTGATGCCATCAACGCCAGCAGATAGAATCCCGCCTGCGTAACCAGCACCCTCACCAGCAGGATACAAACCCTTGACGTTCAAGCTTTGATAATTACTTCCTCTGGTGATCCTCAAAGGAGAAGATGTTCTGGTTTCTACCCCAGTTAAAACAGCATCGTGCATCGCAAAGCCTTTGATCTTTTTATCAAATGCAGGCAAGGCCTCTCTCATGGCTTCAATCACAAAATCAGGCAGTGCTTGGGCCAAATCAGTCAGATGAACACCAGGCTTATAAGACGGAATCACTTTGCCGAATTCAGTAGAAGTTTGTCCGGCAATAAAGTCACCCACCAATTGACCAGGAGCTTCGTAGTTTTTGCCGCCCAATTCAAAAGCCTTGGACTCAAGTGCTCTTTGAAAATCAATGCCCGCCAAAGGATTCTCAGCACTGCCACCATAGTCTTTTGGATCTACGTTCACCACGATGCCTGCATTGGCATTGCGTTCATTACGAGAATATTGACTCATGCCATTGGTGACCACCCTGTTCTCTTCTGAAGTGGCAGCCACAACAGTTCCACCAGGGCACATACAAAAGCTATAAACAGCACGACCATTCTTGGCATGGTGCACCAACTTGTAATCGGCTGCTCCAATCAAAGGATTGCCCGCATGGGGGCCAAGCCTGGCTCGATCAATCAATGATTGCGGATGCTCAATCCTAAAGCCAACAGAGAATGGTTTAGGTTCAATATAAACACCTGCCTCATGCAATGCCTTGAAAGTATCTCTGGCACTGTGACCTAAAGCAATGATCACGTGACGGGCAGCCAACTTCTCACCACTCTCTAACTGAAGGCCCGCAATTTCGCCGTCCTTGATGTCAAAGCCAGTGACTTTTTGCTGGAAACGCACCTCACCACCCAAGCTGATGATTTCTTGGCGCATCTTTTCAACCACACCCACCAAACGGAATGTGCCAATGTGTGGTTTTGCCACATAGGCAATTTCTTCAGGCGCTCCTGCCTTGATGAATTCTTGAATCACTTTACGACCATAGAACTTGGGGTCTTTGATTTGGCTGTAAAGCTTACCGTCAGAGAATGTTCCTGCACCACCCTCACCAAACTGCACATTCGACTCTGGGTTTAGAACATTTTTTCGCCATAAGCCCCAAGTGTCCTGAGTGCGCTCTCTTACTTGTTTGCCACGTTCAAGAACAATCGGCTTAAAACCCATTTGCGCAAGGACTAGTGCAGCAAAAATACCGCATGGACCAAAACCAATCACCACGGGACGTTCTGATGATGGCTGACCGGACGAAGTATTTGCCTGAGCCACAAAGTGATAACTGGTATCAGGGGAGGGTCGGATGTGTTGATCGTGCCCGAATTTAGCCAAGATGGCCTCTTCATTTTTAACAGACACATCAAGCGTATAAATAAAAGCCAATGCAATGTTTTTTCTAGCGTCATAACTGCGCTTGAAAACAAGAAAATCAATTAAATCTTTAGGAGAAATACCCAAACGCTTTAAGATAGCGGCTTCAAGCTCCTCTGGAGCATGCTCAATGGGTAAACGCAGTTCTGTAATACGAATCATAAGGCTATACGATACACAATCTGTCAAACAAATTGGAAACTATGACCTCAAACGCTAGCAACATCATTCAAGAAACACAGAATTGGCTGATCAAAGCCGTGATTGGTTTGAACCTTTGCCCTTTTGCCAAAGCGGTGCATGTCAAAGAGCAAATCAAGTATGTGGTGAGTGAGGCAACAAATGTTGAAAAACTGCTAGAGGACTTAGCAAAAGAATTGGAA
>CALKUJ010000231.1 GCA_937996825.1 uncultured Polynucleobacter sp.
GGCGTTTGTGGTGCGGCTATGCGTGCCCACAAACCGTGTACAGCGAAATCTTCTTGTGGATCGAACGCAAGATTGAGGGGGATCGTTCAGCTCGTATGCGCTTGGATGACGCAGATTTCTCACTCGAGAAATTGGTCAAGAAGTGGTACAAGCACTTCATTTGGATCTTCCTCTCCATTTGGACTGGCTTCACATTTGTGGGGTACTTCACGCCAATTCGTGAATTGGTCATGGAGTTTTTTCTCACGCAAATGTCGTCGTGGGAACTTTTCTGGGTCTTTTTCTACGCGTTTGCCACCTATGGCAATGCGGGCTTCATGCGCGAGCAGGTGTGCAAATACATGTGTCCGTATGCGCGTTTTCAGAGTGCGATGTTTGACAACGACACGCTCATCGTCACTTATGACGCAGAACGTGGCGAACCGCGTGGCCCACGTGCGAAGAGTGCCGATGCAACGGCCTTGAACTTAGGTGCGTGTGTCGACTGCACCTTGTGCGTGCAAGTGTGCCCAACCGGTATTGATATCCGTGATGGCTTGCAATACGAATGTATTGGTTGCGGAGCATGCGCAGATGTGTGCGATACCGTGATGGACAAGTTGGGTTATGCCCGAGGTTTGGTGCGTTACTCCACCCAAAATGCGATGGATAACAAATGGACGCCCAAGCAAATGTGGCAGCGTGTCATGCGCCCAAGGATTCAGATTTACACCATGATCTTGGTTGCCGTGACCTTGGGTCTACTGGTGTCATTGGGCTTGCGTACACCGTTCAAAGTGGATGTGGTGCGCGATCGCTCTACTTTGTCTCGCATCACAGAAAATGGCACGCTCGAAAACGTGTACCGCTTGCAAATCATGAATGCAGCAGAAGTGGCGCGAACTTACCATTTGTCTGTAAAGGGCTTGCCTGGTCTGACAATCACTACCGAGACTGAGGTGTTGGTGGATCCAGCCCAAGCTCGCTGGGTGGTGCTGAGTGCTGAAATCCCCTACGGGTCAGCAAGCAGCGGCTCTCACAAAATTCAATTTGATATTCAGGCAGTTGGCAGCGATGATTTCGTGGTCGAAAAATCTGTCTTCATCGTTCCAAGGTAATTTCATGAAAAACGACACTTCAGATACCAAACCTTGGTGGCAATATGGCCACGTTTGGCTCATCATCGCGGGGCCGTTAGCCGTGATCGTGGCTGGTTTTGTGACTTTGGCGATTGCCATTCGTACACCAGACCCTGTGATTGCGGATGACTATTACAAACGTGGTCTAGACATCAACAAAACCTTAGCTGCTGAAAAAGATCTTCAACTTGCGCCAGCTATGCAATCCCGTAATCACGTCGTGACGCCCAAAACTGAATCAGCGAAGCCTTAACAGGCTTCATCAGCTTTACTTTTAGTGACAGGTTTGTGCGTTGACGATGAGCTTGAGTCCGTCGGGATTCAAGATGCGGACATGGCGTTGTTTGACTTCGACAATGCCATCTTCTACGAACTTCGAAAATGTGCGGCTGACGGTCTCTAGCTTGAGTCCCAAGTAGCTGCCAATTTCTTCGCGCGTCATGCGCAGCACCAGCTCAGATTGAGAGAAGCCACGTGCATGTAAACGTTGGACGAGATTGAGCAAAAAGGCTGCCAAACGCTCTTCGGCGCGCATGCTGCCCAGCAGCAACATCACACCGTTTTCGCGCACGATTTCTCGGCTCATGATTTTGTGGACATGGCGCTGCAGAGATGTAATTTCACGAGACAGCTCTTCAATGCGATCAAAAGGCATCACGCACACTTCGGCGTCTTCCAGTGCCACCGCATCGCAGGTGTGGTGGTCGCTCACGATGCCATCCAAACCGATGATTTCACCGGCCATTTGAAAACCCGTCACTTGGTCGCGGCCGTCTTCAGCAGAGATGCGTGTTTTGAAGAAGCCTGTGCGAATGGCGTACAGCGCGTTGAACTTGTCACCATTCCTGAACAGGTTGTCACCACGTGCCACTTTGCGGCGTGTGGCCACCACTTCGTCCACACGCTCCATCTCGCTCTCGTTCAAGCCTAAAGGCATGCACAGTTCGCGCAAATTGCAATTGGAACAGGCGACTTTGATACTGGTGGAATTCATGGGGTCTGACAGTCGTTTGTGTTGATGCAGGTCAACTTTTTGCTGTGCCTGCACGCCTATTATGGAGCGCAAATTTAGGTGTGAACTTATGCATTCTCTTGTCCTCAATCCAGAACTTTTACGGCGCTATGACGTGGCTGGGCCGCGCTACACCTCGTATCCCACGGCAGACCGATTTGTGGAGGCGTTTGGTGAGGCTGACTACTTGCAAGCGCTAGAACAACGCCGCGATGGTGTAGGCGCAAAAGCCTACCCCTTGTCGCTGTATGTACACATCCCGTTTTGTGAGTCGCTGTGTTATTACTGTGCGTGTAACAAAATCATCACCAAGCACCATGAGCGTGGCGCCGAATATTTGCGTTATCTAGAGCGCGAGGTCGATCTCAACATCGCACATTTAGGTCAAGGCCAAGTGGTGTCACAGCTCCACCTCGGCGGTGGCAGCCCCACGTTTTTGAGCGATGCCGAGTTGGCGCAGCTCATGGCCATGTTGCGTCGCAACTTTCAATTCGCGCCAGGTGGGGAATACTCGGTCGAGATTGACCCACGTACCGTCACACGTGAGCGTTTGGCCGCATTGGCCAAGCAGGGATTTAACCGCCTGAGTTTTGGTGTGCAAGACTTTGAACCCGCTGTACAAAAAGCCGTGCATCGCATCCAACCCGCCGAGCAGGTGTTTGACTTAACAGCTGCCGCACGCGAGCTGGGCT
>CALKUJ010000232.1 GCA_937996825.1 uncultured Polynucleobacter sp.
AAAATGGCTTTGCTGAAGTGCAAGATGAGGGCAGTCAGCTGCTGAGCATGCTGTTAGAGCCGAAGCGTGGTGAGATGGTTGTCGACTTTTGCGCTGGAGCTGGTGGCAAGACCTTGTCTTTGGGCGCCATGATGAAATCCAGTGGCCGTTTGTACGCTTTTGATGTTTCTGAGAAGCGCTTGGCCAATTTAAAGCCTCGTTTAGCAAAGAGCGGTCTTTCTAACGTTCACCCGGTGTGGATCGACAATGAAAATGATGCCAAGGTGAAACGTTTGGCTGGCAAGATTGACAGGGTGTTGGTCGATGCGCCTTGTAGCGGCTTGGGTACTTTGCGCCGTAATCCTGATCTTAAATGGCGTCAGTCCCCGCAAAGCGTGGCTGAATTGACCCAAAAACAGTTATCCATCTTGAGTTCAGCGGCCCGATTATTAAAACCGGGTGGTCGCTTGGTTTATGCGACCTGTAGCTTGATTTATCAAGAAAATCAGGGTGTGGTGGAGGCATTTTTGGCCAATAACCCTCAATTTGAACTAAAAGATCCTAAAGAAGTCTTAAGAGACAGCTTTCCGATGATGGGTGATTTACCCATCGGAGCCAGCAAAAACAATGCCTGGTGGCAGTTATTTCCTCACATTCATGGCACAGACGCGTTTTTTGGAGCCATTTTGGAGCGAAAAGCTGCAAATTAACTAAAAGTAGTTAAATTTCACTAACTAATTCGATTTATTAGCTAAAAAACATGATTTAGATTAAATCTGTTCAAATTTTGGTGTGTGTATAGAGTGAAAGCTTGATAAAATACTTTTCTAAGCATATTGAGAGGATGGCCGCATGGCATCGGTAGAACAAACTAGAGATTTTGTGTTGAATTGGATTGCAAATGGCTACCTGAATTGGTCTTGGTGGCAGATTTTGTTGATCACACTGTTGTTGACTCATATCACCATTGCCAGCGTGACAATCTTTTTACATCGTTGTCAGGCTCACCGCGCTTTAGAGTTACATGCAATTCCTTCTCATTTCTTCCGTTTTTGGTTGTGGCTAACCACCGGTATGGTCACCAAAGAGTGGGCTGCTATTCATCGCAAGCATCACGCCAAGTGTGAAACCGTTGATGATCCTCATAGTCCTCAAATTTTAGGTATCAGCACCGTCCTATCGAGAGGCGCTGAGTTGTATCGCGCTGAAGCTAAAAACAAAGAAACTATTGAAAAATTTGGTCATGGCACACCTGATGACTGGATTGAAAAAAATCTTTATTCAAAATATCAATGGCAAGGTGTTGCATTGATGTTGATCATTGACGTGATTCTTTTTGGAGCATTGGGCGCCACTGTTTGGGCTGTACAAATGTTGTGGATCCCAATCACTGCAGCTGGCATCATCAATGGCATGGGTCACTACTGGGGCTATCGCAATTACGATTGTGAAGATGCCTCTACTAACTTGATGCCTTGGGGTATTTTGATTGGTGGTGAAGAATTGCATAACAATCATCACACCTATGCGACCAGTGCGAAGCTTTCGAATAAATGGTACGAGTTTGATATTGGTTGGGTTTATATCCGTGGACTAGAGATGGCTGGTTTAGCGAAAGTTAAAAAGCTGCCACCAAAGCCAGTATTGGCAGAGCTTGAACAAGCTTCAGAAAAGACTTTGCAAGCAGTGATTGCTAACAGATATGAAGTGATGGCGCGTTACTCAAAAACTTTGCGTCAAACTTTTGATGCAGAAGTTGCGCACATGAAAGAACTTGCTGCGCAATTCGGCGATCAGCACCTTTGGTTATACAAAGATGAAGCCAAGTTAACTCAAGCCGAACTTGCAAGCCTTGAGAAGCTCATGGCAACGAATAAGTCAGTGAAGTTGATGGTTGAGATGCGTCGCGAGCTAGCGAGTCTTTGGCAGCGTTCTCACGTGACCAAAGAGCAATTGATCACCCAGTTGCAGCAATGGTGTCACAAGGCTGAAACAAGTGGCATGGCAGGCTTGCAAGAGTTCTCCTTGCGTTTGCGCAGATACACTGTTTAAGCATTAACAACATTTTCCACAAAAATAGCCAATAAAAATGGCCAACAAAAAACCCGCTCAAGAGCGGGTTTTTTATTTGATTAACTAGATCAGCTTAAATTGATTAAGCCAGAGATTTACTTGATCTTTGTTTCTTTGTAAGACACATGCTTGCGAGCTTTAGGATCAAACTTCATGATCTCCATCTTCTCAGGCATGGTGCGTTTGTTTTTTGTAGTTGTGTAGAAGTGACCAGTACCTGCAGTCGATTCTAGTTTGATTTTTTCGCGTCCACCTTTAGCCATTTTGCCGCTCCTTAGATTTCACCGCGAGTACGCAAATCAACCAATACAGCGTCGATGCCTACTTTATCGATCATGCGAAGACCGGCGTTGGTAATGCGTAAGCTTACCCAACGGTTTTCAGATTCAACCCAAAAACGACGATTTTGCAGATTAGGCAAAAAGCGACGTTTAGTCTTATTGTTTGCATGGGAAACATTGTTGCCGACCATCGGCTTTTTCCCGGTGACTTGGCATACTTTTGCCATGACACACTCCTTGAATTGCGAAAAAAAGAGATTGTAGCAGGTGGCGAGAAACTATTCCACTATTTACTCAAAAGCATTCAGAATCGGATCAGTAAAAGCCCCTGAATTGAACTCAATTCTAGTCAAAATAAGCCCATAAGTTAGTGTTTACTATCATTAAAGGGCATTATTTTCAGTTCTAGAAAAGATGAAGCTCCTCTTTTTGTGACAATGCAATGATCGAGTAAATTGACCTCAACCAGTTGCAAAGCCTCATGCAAGATGACGGTCAAAGAAATGTCCTCTCTACTTGGTTTTAAGCTCCCGCTGGGGTGATTGTGGGCAATGATCAAATTACTCACATTTCTGAGTAAACATTCTTTGGCAATTTCACGAATATGAACGGCTGTTTCTGAGATAGACCCTCTGAAGATTTCATGGGTATCAATCAGCCTCAGGTGGATATCAAGATAGAGGCATACAAACACCTCATACTCTCTTTGGCCAATCAGCCCAATCAAATAGCTTTTGACCAAATCAGTAGAGGTCAAAATGCTTTGTTGCTTGATCTTTTCTTTATAACTGCGCTGAACCAGTTCATGAATAACCTGTAGCTGGGACCATTTTGAAATACCAATACCTTTGAAAGCTTCAAAGTCTTTGAAGCTGGCAGTGAGAATCGATGAGAGGGAGCCAAATTCCTGAATGAGTCTATGAGATAGATTCAGGGAATTTTCACCTTGATTGCCTGTTCTTAGGATGATGGAGAGAAGCTCGGCATCGTCCATAGAGCTTGGGCCACTCAAAAGAAGTTTTTCTCGAGGGCGAGACTGCTCTGGCCAATTTTTGATCGATGTTTGAGCAGATTTCTCAGGCCTAGTTAAAATGTTGCTATGACTGAATCTAATATGGCTAGCGGAGCCGAAGTTACCGCCAATTCGTTCTTGACCTTGAACTACAGGATTTCTTTGCCCGAGGGTGGAGACGTCATGAACACTTTCGAGGACAAGCCTGCCACTTTGATGCTTGGCACGGGGCAATTCTCGCCCACGCTTGAGCAGGCCTTGATTGGGATGCGACTCAATGAGCGTAAAACCTTCACCATGGCTCCTGAGGCTGCCTTTGGTGAGAAGAATCCCGATTTGATCAGGACCATTTCTTTGACCACCTTGCGTGAAAACTCTTCTCCTGAAGAAGAGTATTTGCCCGGTGACATGATTGAATTCAATGCACCCAATGGCGCGACATACTCTGGAACGCTTTTGGCAATTGATGGCGATTCTGCAACGTTTGACTTCAATCATCCTTTGTCTGGCAAAACCATTTTGTTTGAAGCAGAAATCATCGCGATTCTTTAAATGACAGCGCCTGTTCAAGCAACTTCTGCAGTGGAGAATGATGGCGAAATCTTGCTGGCTCAACCCAGAGGTTTTTGCGCAGGAGTTGATCGAGCCATCACGATTGTTGAACAGGCTTTGACAAAGTTTGGGGCGCCTATTTACGTGCGCCATGAGATCGTTCACAACGCTTATGTCGTGAACGACTTGAGGGCTAGAGGCGCTATCTTTGTTGATGAGCTTCATGAGGTTCCTGCTGGTAATACTTTGATATTCAGTGCGCATGGGGTTTCTCCGGCGGTGCGCCAAGAAGCAGAGCAGCGAGGCTTGAAGATATTTGATGCAACCTGTCCTTTGGTGACGAAGGTGCACGTTGAAGTTATAAAAATGCGCAAAGAGGGCATGACGATCATCATGATTGGTCATCGTGGTCATCCTGAAGTTGAAGGCACCATGGGCCAGGCACCGGAAGGCATTCACCTTGTGGAGAACATTAACGATGTTCAAGCTCTGACAATTCCAGCTGATACTCCTGTTGCATATGTCACTCAAACAACCTTGTCGGTTGATGAAACCAAAGAAATTGTGGATGCACTAAAAGCAAAATACCCACACATTCAGCAGCCGAAAAAACAAGACATTTGCTACGCCACTCAAAATCGTCAAGATGCTGTGAAGTTCATGGCTCCACAAGTTGATCTAGTGATTGTGGTCGGTAGCCCCAATAGCTCTAACTCCAATCGCTTGAGAGAATTGTCTGAAAAGTTAGGAGTTGTTTCCTACATGGTCGATCATCCCAGTCAGTTGAATCCTGAGTGGTTTGTAGGAAAGAAGAGAATTGGTTTGACTGCTGGTGCATCTGCACCGGAAAGTTTGGCTCAAGCAATCATTGATCGCATCAAAGAGCTGGGGCCAAAGAGTGTTAGACCCTTAGAGGGGATTGTTGAGAACACAGCATTCCCATTACCCAAGGGTCTTTGATACTTTTAGATCTTAGTTGATCGACTTGATCACGCCTCTTAAGAGATCAACCATTTGTTTTAATTCTTCGCGACTGATATTCAGCGCTGGCATGAAGCGAATTAAATTTGGGCGTGGAGAATTCAATAAAAGACCGATAGGCTCAAGATTGCGAGCGCGTTCAACGATTTCAGGTCCAATGTCACGATTGAGTTTGAGCGCTCTTAACAAGCCTTCACCGCGCTCGCCATCAAGACCAAGTTCTTTGCTCAGATCTAGTAGTAATTCTCTTAAGTACTGACCTTTGGCAAGTACTTCATCTAAAAATCCTGGCGCTAGTAACTGAGAGATTACGCTGTGACCAACCGCAGTCATCAATGGGTTGCCGTTGTATGTGCCCCCTTGATCACCTGGTTCAAAGCAGGCTACCTCATCAGTGGCCAGTAATGCTGCCAATGGCACGCCACCACCAATGCCTTTACCCAAGGTCATGATGTCAGGGTTGATGTTGTATAGCTGATGAGCGAATAATTTACCTGTACGTCCGCAACCAGCTTGCACTTCGTCAACAATCAAAAGAATCTTGTTCTGCTTGGTAAGTTCACGCAGATCGCGCATGAATTGATGATCTGCTGGAATAACGCCACCTTCACCTTGAACAGGCTCAAGCATGACGGCCACAGTTTTTTCATTGATCAATTTTTTAACGGACTCAATGTCATTCAATTCTGCTTTTGGAAAACCAGGGA
Organism: uncultured Polynucleobacter sp.; assembly: GCA_937996825.1. GTDB lineage: Bacteria > Pseudomonadota > Gammaproteobacteria > Burkholderiales > Burkholderiaceae > Polynucleobacter. Next base: position 5,586 of record CALKUJ010000232.1, read on the forward strand.
CTTGAGGTGCAAACATCGTATCCCAGCCTTCTTTACCAGAGGCACTCATCGTGGCCAATGTTCTGCCATGAAAGCCATGATTGAAAGTGATGATTTCATGGGCGTGATTTTTGTGAAGCTTGCCCCATTTGCGGGCCAATTTGATGGCGCCCTCATTGGCTTCTGCACCACTGTTTGCAAAGAACACTTTGTCAAAGCAGCTATTAGCTGTCAATAGGTTGGACAGAGCAATCATCGGCTCGTTATAAAAAGCAGGGCTTGGATTGATGACCTTTTTGGCCTGCTTTTCAATGGCTTCAATCATGCCAGGATTGGAGTGACCCAAGCAGTTAACAGCCCAACCTTGTAAAAAGTCTAAATATTTTTTACCGTTCTGATCCACCAACCAAGAACCCTTACCTTCGGTGAAAACCAAGTCTGGACGTTTGGTGATGTACATCACTGAATGGGTATCGATGGTCATGTCTTTATTAATCTGGTTCAGGGGTTAATCAAATATTTAGTTTCAATCAGGTTCAAGCAGTAGCGTTCTTCTTGGCTAAATCAGCGGCAGATGTGAAGGCGTCCGCATAAAACTCATCAGCTGGTAAGTGACATTTTGCAACGAAATCGTTTTTAGCGGATTCAATCACAATCGGTGCGCCGCAGGCATACACTTGGTAGGCTGACATGTCTGGATTATCTTCCATTGCGGCCACATGAACAAAGCCTGTGCGACCAGTCCATTGATCTTCAGGGGTAGCGTCTGAAGCAACCGGAATGTATGTGAAATTAGGGATTTCTTTCGCCCATGATTGGCATAGGGCGTCGCGATAAAAATCTTTTGGTCGACGACCGCCCCAGTAAAGCTTCACTGGACGAGTAATGCCTGAGTGGCGCATGTGCTCAATGATGCCTCTGATAGGTGCAAAGCCGGTGCCTGAGGCAATAAAAATGATTGGCTTATCAGAGTCCTCGCGCAAGAAGAAGCTGCCCATAGGGCCTTCAAAACGCAAAATATCTTTTTCTTTGAGGGTTGTGCCGTTCTCAGTTTTGCCAAACACAAAGTCAGTGAATGAGCCACCAGGCATATGTCTGATATGCAACTCTAAAGGACCTTCCTCATGAGGAGCGCTGGCAATGGAGTAAGCACGACGTTTGTCTTTTAATAAAAACTCAATGTACTGGCCAGCTAAATACTGAAACTTCTCAGTAGCAGGAAGTTGTAGTTTGACAATCACCACATCATCGGCAGCTTGCTCTAGGCTGGCAACGCGACATGGAATCTTCTTGATGGTGACGTCCCCATTCAATGGAACCTCTTTCACATCAATCACCAAATCTGACTCAGCTTTCGCGCAGCAAAATAGGGCGCAACCATTGAAAGCTTCTTCCGCAGTCAGAGCTTTTTCTTGGTGTTGACCATGTGAGACCTGACCAGACTCAATCTTGCCCTTGCAAGAGCCGCAAGCACCATTTTTGCAACCATAAGGTAAATTGATGCCTTGACGCATCGCGGCTTCTAAAACAGTTTCATCGCCGTTGGCACTAAATGTTTTTCCACTGGTTTTAATGGTAATTTGGTAAGACACTGACATTCCTTTTTTAAAGCATTACGATTGAGTTTATGCAACGTATTGGTAAACCTAGAATTCTTATCGTTGGTTGTGGCGACGTTGGTATGCGCTTGCTGCCGCTATTGGTGAAGAAATACCGAGTGTTTGCTCTGACTTCTTCAACCAGCAGGATGTCGGCATTGAGACAGGCTGGGGCAATTCCTATTCACGGGAACCTTGACCAGCCAGAGACTCTATGGCGTTTACCTCACTTGGCTGCCCAAGTGATCCATTTGGCCCCGCCAGCTACTCAAGGCCATCAAGATCGTCGTACAAGTAACTTGCTGTCAATTTTATCTCACGGGGCAGGATTTATCAGGCAACTGATTTATATCAGCACCACTGGCGTCTACGGGGATTGTCAGGGTGCCTTGATCGACGAAACCAAAACCTTGAACCCAAGCACGGCTCGAGCTCAAAGAAGGGTGTCTGCCGAGCAGCAAATCAGGGCATGGGGCATGTCAGGGGTTCAGACCCATATCTTGAGAGTGCCAGGCATTTACGCAGGGGATCGCTTGCCTATCGAAAGGTTAGGGCGCGGCACCCCTGTGCTCAACGCTGATGAGGATGTCTATACCAATCATGTCAATGCTGATGATTTAGCAAGATTGATCACATATGTTTTATGGAGAGGTAAATCTCAGCGCGTCATCAATGCGTGTGATGATAGTCAGCTAAAGATGGCAGATTATTTTGACTTGATCGCTGAAAAAATGAATTTACCAAAACCACCAAGAGCATCGAGACAAGACTTGGGCGCACAGCTAGATCCCATGATGCTGTCATTCATGAGTGAGTCGCGACGCATTCAGAATAAACGCCTAAAAGAACTCAGATTTAAACTTCAGTACCCAACAGTCAAAGACTGTTTGGAGACTCTCTAAAGACGCTTGCAGCAGTCTTTAGAAGATCTTAATGATTTATTTCCAAGTGTCTTTCAGACCGACACACAAGTTAAAGACTGGATGTGCGCTTGTGTGATCAATTCGATCGGCCACAAAATAACCATGACGTTCAAATTGGAAGCGCTGTTCAGCTTGCGCATTCTTTAGACTTGGCTCTAAGTAAGCATGCAAAACTTGTTTTGAATCTTGATTGATCGCGTCCAAGAAATTTTTGTCTCCACTGTCCGGATGAGGGTCTGTGAACAAGCGATCGTAGACACGGATCTCTGCTTTGATACCTTCTTTGGCGCTGACCCAGTGAAGATTGCCCTTCACTTTGTAGTTGTTTGATTCAGGTGTGCCACTCTTGCTATCAGGGAAGTAATTCGCATGAACCGCAATCACTTTGCCGCTGGCATCGGTGTCATAGCCTGTGCATTCAATCACAAAGCCATGACGCAAACGCACCCGACTACCTGCTTCGCCATTCTTTGGCGGGTATAACCTGAAGAAACCTTTGATTGGTTCGACCATGAAGTCATCTTCTTCGATCCAAAGTTCTTTGCTGAGGTTGAAGTCGCGTCGGCCCCAGTCCTCATGGTGAGGATGTTTGGGTGCAGAGCAAGGCTCACTGTGATTGGCATCAAAGTTATCAATGATCAGTTTTAAAGGCTTTAAGACCACAAAGGCACGCTCAGCCTTGGCATCTAGATCATCTCGCAATGCTTGCTCAAGCACAGACATATCAATCCAGCTATCTGCTTTAGATACACCAATACGTTCACAGAACAAACGAATACTTTCAGGCGTGAAGCCACGACGTCTGATACCTACCAAAGTTGGCATGCGCGGGTCATCCCAGCCATCCACTCGTTTTTCTTCAACCAACTGCAATAGCTTGCGCTTACTGGTGATGGCATAAGTCAAATTCAAACGCGCGAACTCATATTGCTTTGGCAAGGGATCTTTAAAGACGCCAATTTCTTTAAGCGCTTCTAACACCCAGTCATAGAGCGGGCGATTATTTTCGAACTCCAAGGTACAAATGGAGTGAGTGATATTTTCTAAAGCATCTGAAATGCAATGAGTGAAGTCATAAAGCGGATAAATGCACCACTTATCACCGGTGCGATGATGGTGGGCGTGACGAATTCTGTAAATCACGGGGTCACGTAAAACAATGTTCGGGTGCTTCATGTCGATTTTGAGTCTCAAGACATGAGCGCCATCTGGATACTTGCCAGATTTCATTTCTCGAAACATGGCCAAGTTTTCTTGGCTGCTGCGATTTCTAAATGGGCTATCAGTACCGAGTTGAGTGAAGTTGCCACGATTTTTATGAATATCGTCAGCAGATTGGCTGTCAACATACG
>CALKUJ010000233.1 GCA_937996825.1 uncultured Polynucleobacter sp.
AATAAAAGGCCTGTTAATAACGATTAACAGGCCTTTTATTTATTTGAACTCATATTGTTTCTGGACCTTACATTCCAGCCTCTTCGCACTTCTGCACCAAACAATCCAAAATCATCGTCTCCATCTTATGGGCATACAGTGAATTCACTTCACCCTTGGCTGACACCAACTTGTCTTTCTTATAACCCTTGATCATTGAATTCGTCAAAATCTTGGGCTCTTTATGTGGCGGATACTCTTTGATCTCTGGAGGTATCTGCAAGACCTGCGGATGAAGTTTCAAGAAGCCAGCTTCGACCAAAGTAGGGATGTGTCTGGTGTGCAAGTTTCTCTGTAAATAATGCAGCAAGTGCACTTGCTCAACGGGGCTGATCTGCCAATCCAGGTAAATCACATCGGGTGACAAAGAAACCGCCTGCATCAAGGCTTCTAGGGTGTCGTGGCACAAATGCAAATCCACTGAAGACTCCCATGGTTCCACGAATTTCTGGAAATCTTTGAACTGCTCTTCGCCCCGCAAAATACACAAGAACAAGAACTGATTGCCGCAGCGTTCACGAATACCCATTCTGCGTCTGGTCAGCAATTGCTCTAATGAAGACATCAAAATGCGGCGGTGACCACCTCGGGTTTTCCAAGCCAACAACTCGCCGGTTTCAACCATCTTTTGGACGGTACCTAATGACACTTGAAGATATTTCGCGGTTTCGCGAGTACTCAAGAAGTCCTTAGGATTTTCTTCTTTTTTAAGGTCCATCTAACACTTTCCTATTGATTGATAAAAGGACCTGAAATCGTATATTTAATTTTTTTGCCAAGTAATCAGACGATTCTGATTTGTTTGTAGGAAATTTCTTACAGATAACTGTCAGAACTAATAAATTTATTAAGGCAAAAACCCATAAATGCACCTTGCCTATTGGGTTTAGAGTGAATATTATTAAAAAAAGTCCCGCAAATATGGGCTGGAAGTGTTAAGCTCTCATTTACGGAAATGTTTTCCGTGGTAGTTACAACTTGTACGCAATCCGCTAATCGGTGAAGCCGTGTCGCGGAAGGTTTTAACCCACTACAAACTCGGGGTACCCGATGAAAGGTGAGCAATATGATGCAGTCCTACAGAGGTAGTTCTTATCTCTTTGGCGGTAACGCGCCCTACGTAGAAGAACTCTACGAAGCCTATCTTGAAAATCCAGCTTCTGTCACAGACTATTGGCGTGAATATTTTGACAATGTTCAATTAGTGCCTGCTGTTGATGGTTCAACCAAACACGATGTACCTCATGCCCCAGTGGTCAATGCTTTTGCACAGCGTGCCAAGCAAGGTCCGATTCGTGTCATCAATGACTCTGCAGATTCAGAACTAGGTCGTAAACGCGTTGCTGTTCAACAACTCATCGCTGCTCATCGCAACGTTGGTAACCGTTGGGCCGATTTAGACCCACTCAAGCGCACTGAGCGCCCAAATATTCCAGAGCTTGATCCTGCCTTCTACGGTTTGGGTGATGCTGATATGGATATCGTATTCAACACCAGCAACACATTCTTCGGCAAAGACAGCATGACTTTGCGTGAGTTGTTGCAAAACTTGCGCCAAACATACTCAGGCACCATTGGTGCAGAGTTCATGTACATCACTGATCAAAAGATCAAGCGTTGGTGGCAAGAAAAACTAGAAGCTGCGAGATCAACTCCTAGCTTCTCACCAGAAAAGAAAAAACAAGTTCTTGAGCGCTTAACAGCAGCTGAAGGCTTAGAGCGTTACTTGCACACAAAGTATGTGGGTCAGAAGCGTTTCTCATTAGAAGGTGGTGAAAGTTTCATCGCTTCAATGGATGAAGTGATCAAAGTGGCGGGTACTGCCGGTGTACAAGAAATTGTGATCGGTATGGCTCACCGTGGTCGCTTGAACGTATTGGTGAACACTTTGGGCAAGATGCCTAAAGACTTGTTCGCTGAATTCGATCACACCGCTCCAGAAGATCTACCTGCTGGTGACGTGAAGTATCACCAAGGTTTCTCAAGCGACGTGACCACTCCTGGCGGTCCTGTGCATTTGTCATTGGCGTTCAACCCATCTCACCTAGAGATCGTGAACCCAGTGGTTGAAGGTTCAGTGCGCGCTCGTATGGATCGTCGTGGTGACACAACAGGTTCTCAAGTGATGCCAATCTTGGTACACGGTGATGCAGCGATCGCTGGTCAAGGTGTGGTTCAAGAAACATTGGCGATGGCTGAGGTTCGTGGTTACTACACAGGTGGCACGATTCACATCGTGATCAATAACCAAATCGGTTTCACCACATCAGACCCACGCGACTTGCGTTCGACTCTTTACTGTACAGACATCCTCAAAACCATTGAGGCACCTGTATTGCACGTGAATGGTGATGATCCAGAAGCAGTGGTGTTCGCTACTCAGTTGGCTGTTGAATACCGCAACACCTTCAAAAAAGACGTGGCGATCGACATCATTTGTTACCGTAAATTAGGTCACAACGAGCAAGACACTCCAGCCTTGACTCAACCATTGATGTACAAAAAGATTGCTCAACATCCTGGTACACGCAAGTTGTACGCTGACAAGCTAGAAGCTCAAGGCGTATTGCAAGCTGGTGGCGGTGATGAAATGGTCAAAGCTTACCGTTCTGCGATGGACGCTGGTAAGCACTCTATAGACCCTGTGATCTCTAACTTCAAAGGCAAGTACGCGGTTGATTGGTCTCCATTCTTGAATAAGAAATGGACAGACTCAGCAGATACAGCGATTCCTTTGGCCGAGTGGAAGCGCTTGGCAGAACGTATTACAAAAGTGCCAGAAGGCTTCAAACCACACAATCTCGTTGAAAACGTATTGAACAACCGTGCGGCCATGGGTCGTGGTGAAGTCAACGTTGACTGGGGTATGGGCGAGCACATGGCGTTTGCTTCATTGGTAGCGAGCGGTTACCCGATTCGTTTATCAGGTGAAGACTCAGGCCGTGGCACATTCACACATCGTCACGCAGTGATCCATGATCAAAATCGCGAAAAGTGGGACACAGGTACATACGTGCCTTTGGAACACGTTGCTGAAGGTCAGGCTAACTTCACTGTGATTGACTCGATTCTTTCAGAAGAAGCGGTTCTAGGTTTTGAATACGGTTACGCTGCTGCAGAACCAAACACATTGACCATTTGGGAAGCCCAGTTCGGTGACTTCGTGAACGGTGCTCAAGTGGTGATCGACCAATTCATCGCCTCAGGCGAAGTGAAGTGGGGTCGTGCTAATGGTCTAGTTCTTATGTTGCCTCACGGCTATGAAGGTCAGGGTCCTGAGCACTCATCAGCACGTCCTGAGCGCTTCATGCAGTTATGCGCTGACATGAACATGCAAGTTGTTCAGCCAACCACTGCATCACAGATTTTCCATTTGTTGCGTCGTCAGATGATCCGTCAGTTCCGTAAGCCGTTGATCATCATGACTCCAAAATCTTTGTTGAGAAACAAAGATGCCACATCACCAGTTTCAGAATTCACCAAAGGCGAATTCAAAACTGTGATCGGTGAGTTGGACGAGAGCATTGATGCTAAGAAAGTCACCCGTGTGATTGCTTGTTCAGGCAAGGTTTACTACGACTTGGTAAAAGCTCGTGAAGCCAAAAAGCAAACAGACGTGGCATTGATTCGTGTAGAACAGTTGTATCCGTTCCCACACAAAGCATTTGCTGCAGAAATGAAGAAATATCCAAAAGCGACTGAAATTGTTTGGTGTCAAGACGAGCCACAAAACCAGGGCTCATGGTTCTTCATTCAGCACAACATTCACGAGAACATGACAGAGGGTCAAAAATTGGGTTACTCAGGTCGCCCAGCTTCTGCCTCACCAGCTTGTGGTTACGCTCACTTGCACCAAGATCAACAGAAATCTTTGATTGAAGGTGCGTTTGCGAAACTCAAAGGTTTTGTACTCACTAAATAACCAGTAGATAACACTAACAATTACTCAATAGAGAATAAGGGAAAAAGAACATGGCTATCGTAGACGTCAAAGTTCCACAATTATCAGAATCAGTTGCAGAAGCAACTATGTTGACTTGGAAGAAAAAAGCCGGTGAAGCGGTTGCTCAAGATGAAATCTTGATTGAAATCGAAACCGACAAAGTGGTGCTTGAAGTACCAGCGCCTTCAGCTGGTGTATTGGCTGAAATCGTGGTTGGTGATGGCGGCACAGTGGTTTCTGATCAAGTGATCGCAAAAATTGACAGCGCTGCTAAAGCTGCTGCTGCACCTGCAGCGGCCGCTCCTGCACCTGCTGCAGCCCCAGCGCCAGCGGCAGCACCTGCTGCTGCTCCAGCAGCTGCATCAGCCAGCGCTAAGGCAATGCCTTCAGCCGCTAAGTTGATGGCTGAAAACAATCTATCTGCTGCTCAAGTGGGTGGTTCAGGTAAAGATGGTCGTGTGACCAAAGGTGATGTTCTTGCAACATTGTCTGGCACAGCACCAGCGGCTAAACCAGCTGCTGCTCCAGCAGCACCGCAAGTGAACATCGGTAATCGCCCAGAAGAGCGCGTACCAATGAGCCGTTTACGTGCTCGTATTGCTGAGCGTTTATTGCAGTCTCAACAAACCAATGCCATCTTGACCACTTTCAACGAAGTGAACATGGCACCGGTCATGGGCATGCGTAACAAATACAAAGACCAGTTTGAAAAAGAACACGGTACTAAATTAGGTTTCATGTCTTTCTTCGTTAAAGCTGCTGTTCACGCTTTGAAGAAGTACCCAATTCTTAATGCCTCAGTTGATGGCAACGACATCGTTTATCACGGTTACTTTGACATTGGTATCGCCGTTGGTTCACCACGTGGTCTAGTGGTACCTATCTTGCGCGATGCTGATCAAATGAGCTTGGCTGATATTGAAAAGAAAATTGCTGAATTTGGCGTTAAAGCACGTGATGGCAAATTAACACTTGATGATCTATCAGGTGGTACTTTCTCTATCTCTAACGGCGGTATCTTCGGTTCAATGTTGTCAACACCGATCATCAACCCACCACAATCAGCTATTTTGGGTATCCACGCAACGAAAGACCGCGCAGTTGTTGAAAACGGTCAAGTGGTTGTGCGCCCAATCAACTATTTGGCGATGTCTTACGACCACCGCATCATTGACGGTCGTGAAGCTGTATTAGGTTTGGTTGCTATGAAAGAAGCGTTGGAAGATCCAGCACGTCTTTTGTTAGACCTTTAATTCAGACCTTTGATTAGTCATATAGTCAAACAGTTAAAGACATAGAAAAATACAGGAAAAATTATGAGTCAAAATTTTGACGTAGTTGTCATTGGTGGTGGCCCTGGTGGTTACATCGCTGCGATTCGTGCCGCTCAATTAGGTTTCAAAGTAGCGTGTGCTGAAAGCAATCCGTATGACGATCCAAAAGGTGAGCCACGTTTGGGCGGTACTTGCTTGAACGTTGGTTGTATTCCTTCAAAAGCATTGTTGGCCAGCTCTGAAGAGTTTGAGAACATCGCTCATCACATTTCTGATCACGGCATCAGCGTTAAAGATGCCAGCATCGATGTGAAGAAAATGATTTCTCGCAAAGATGACATCGTTGGCAAGATGACAGGTGGTATTCAGTTCTTGTTCCGCAAAAACAAAATCACTTTGTTAAGAGGCCATGCCTCATTTGCTGGCAAAGGTGCTGATGGTTACCAAATCAAAGTAGACGGTAAAGACGCTGGCACAGTAACTGCTAAAAACGTCATCATCGCCACAGGCTCTAAAGCTCGTCATTTGCCAGGCATGCCGGTTGATAACGAATTCATCTGTGACAACGAAGGTGCTCTCAAGTTCGGCGCTACTCCTAAGAAATTAGGTGTGATTGGTGCTGGCGTGATTGGTCTTGAGTTGGGTTCAGTATGGCGTCGTTTGGGTGCTGAAGTCACGATCCTTGAAGCATTACCAACTTTCTTGGGTGCTTGTGATGAGGGTGTTTCTAAAGAAGCGCACAAACTATTTACCAAGCAGGGCTTGAAGATCAATTTGGGCGTGAAGATTGGTGAAGTCAAAGCCTCTAAAAAAGGTGTATCAGTGGCTTACACAGACAGCACTGGTGCTGCGCAAAAACTTGAGTGCGATCGTTTGATCGTATCAGTTGGTCGTGTACCAAACACTGAAGGTTTGAACCTAGAAGCCATCGGCTTGAAAGTGGATGAGCGCGGTTTCATTCCTATCGACAATCACACTTGTGCTACTTCAGCTCCTGGCGTTTACGCCGTGGGTGACGTGGTGCGTGGTCCGATGTTGGCACACAAAGCTGAAGACGAAGGTGTCTTGGTAGCTGAAGTGATCGCTGGTCAAAAACCACACATTGATTACAACTGCATTCCTTGGGTGATCTACACATCTCCTGAGATTGCTTGGGTTGGTAAAACAGAACAGCAACTAAAAGCTGAAGGTCGTGCTTATAAGCCAGGTCAGTTCCCATTCGCGGCCAACGGTCGTGCCTTGGGTATGGGCTCAGCTGACGGTTTCGTGAAAGTCTTAGCGGACGCACAAACAGATGAGATCCTTGGTGTTCACATCGTGGGTGCAGCAGCTTCAGACTTGATCGCTGAAGCCGCAGTGGCGATGGAATTCAAAGCAGCCGCTGAAGACATCGGTCGCGTTTGCCATCCACACCCAAGCTTGTCAGAAGTCGTGAGAGAAGCAGCCTTGGCGACTGACAAACGTGCACTGAATATGTAATGCACGTGATCTTGCTTCATCAAAAGTAAGCAATTGGGGATCGATAAACACTCTTGGTTTATAGATCCCCAAATCACTTTTGGTGACATGATTTAAAAACAGCATCAAATTAACAATATAAAAGTAACAGCAACAGCAACAGCAACAGCAACAGCAAC
>CALKUJ010000234.1 GCA_937996825.1 uncultured Polynucleobacter sp.
GCATCTACAAGGCGGTGGCCCGCCAAGTGGCTGTGAAGATTGCTGCGAAAGCCAAGGACTTTTCTAGCAAGTTCCCAAGCATCAAGATCTCAAAAGAGACTTGATGCTTCCAGGCCGTATGGCTTATGGTGTTGGATAGGGGTTGATGCGGCGGTTGTTGAGGGTGAGCGTTTGCACTTGGGCGCTGGTCAACGCGCTGAATTGCGTTGAACTCAAACTGTTCAGTTGCGCTTGTGTCAAGGCTTTCAGCTGCGTGTCTGTCAATGCGCGCACATCTGTGGTCTCCAACGCCCGTACTTGAGCTGTCGTGAGAGCTGCAATTTGAGAGTTGCGCAGCATCACTACTTGGTTGGACGTCAAGGCTTGAATGCTGTCTGTCGACAATGCAGACACTTGGCTGCTCGAGAGTGCGTTGATTTGTGTGGCTGTCATGGCTGCCACATCGTTGCTTTCAAGCGCCTCGATCTGAGAGGTGCTCAGTGCTTGGATTTGTGTTTCGCCCAGTGCTGCTACTTGTTGTGAAGTCAATGCCGCAATGTGGGCCGTATCGATGCTTGCGACGGCAGCAGTGCTCAACCCTTTGATGCCTTGCGTGCTGATGGCTTGCAGCTGAGATGTGACCTCTAAGCTGTTGATTTGATCTGCCGTCATGGCCTGTGCTTGCGTGCTTGTCAATGCATTGATCTGCGTTGTGTTCAAGTTTTGCAATTGATCCGTGGTCAAGCTCTCAACCGCATCGGCGCTCAGTGCCGCAATTTGTGTGGCTTTCAACTGACTCAGCTGGGTAGATGTCAGGGCCTGCACTTGCGTTGTCGATAAGCTGCTCACATTCAATGCTTTGATTTGATCTGTGGTGAGACTCGTGACTTGTGCCGTTTGCAGTGCTTGCACCTGCGTTGCGGTGAGTGCGGCCACTTGGCTAGATGAGAGCAAATTGACCTTGTCGGTGTTCAATGCTTGAATGTTCGAGGTGCTGATGACGGTGATGTCGTTGTCGAGGGCTTTGAGTTTGGACTCGCTCAAGCTGTTGAGTTGCGTACTGGTGAGCGCTTGAACCTGTTGGGTTGTCAATGCGTTGATTTGATCCTCATCCAAACTGGCCAATCGTGCGGTGGATAAGCTGTTCACCACCTCTGTGCTCAATGCTTGCACTTGTGCCGTGCTCATCAGCCACAGTTGTGTGTTGGACAAGCCGTTGACTTGGCCGGTCGTAAGTGTGCTGACACCTGAGGTTTGCAATGCTTTGAGCTGATGCTCGTTGAGTTTTTGCAACTGTGAAGAGGTGAGTGCGCTGACTTGTGTCGAGCTCAGAGCGTTGATGTGTGAACTGCTCATTGCTATCAACTGCGCATCGCTCAATTGACGTACAGCACTCGAGGTCAATGCCGTGATTTGCGTGGTTGAGAGCGTGGCTAATTTTTCTGCACCCAAGTTCATCACTTGGCTTGATGTGAGTGCATTGATTTGGGTCGTGCCCAATGATGACATCTGATCGCTGCTCAGGCTACTCACTTGATTGGTCGTGAGGCTGACGATTGTGGATGTGCTGAGTGCATTTAATTGTTCTGAGGTCAAGGCCGATGCAGCGTTATCCATCAAGATGCTCACTTGGCCTGTCGTGAGTGCTGCAATGCCGCTGCTTGCCAGTGCTTGTACTTGGCTTGAACTGAGTTGACTCAGTTGCGTGGTTGACAGTGCTTTGACTTGGCTGCTGGTCAGTGCATTGATTTGTGCTGTCGTCAAAGTTTGCACTTGGTTGCTGTTCAATGCAGTGACAGTTGCGGTGCTGAGGGTGCTCAGGTCAGCAGCATCAATGCTTTGCAGTTGTGAACTTGTCAATTGATTGATCTGCGCTGTTGTCAATTGTTGAACTTGGCTAGAGGTCAGCGCTTGAAGTTGTGCAGTGTTCAAGCCTGACAGCGCCGCTGTGTTGAGCTTGCTCAATGCTTCGCCGCTGAGTGCTTGGACTTGTTCTGTCTTGAGTCCAGAGAGTTGTGTCGATGACAATGCTGCCGCTTGTGCCGTGTTCAAGTTAGCCACTTGCGTGTTGGATAAGTTTTGAACTTGCGTGCTGGTGAGTGCGCTGACTTGGCTGGTTGACAAGGCCTTGAACTGTGCCAGTGACAGTGCTGCCACTTGGTTTTCACTGAGTTTGGCGATTTGTTCAGAATTCAACGCCTTCAAGCTTGCCACGCTCAAGCCTGTGACGTCGCTGGCATCTATGCCTTGTATTTGAGTGACTTGCAAGCTGTTGAGTTGATCGGTGGTCAATGCTTTGACTTGCAAGGCTGTCAATGCTTGCATCTGTGTCGATGTCAAACCGCTGAGTTGCTGTGTGCTCAAGGTGGCAAGTGTGCTGACGGACAGGTCTTTGACTTGCGTCGCAGTTAAACCACTCAAGGCTGCGGAGGTAAGGGCGCGCACTTGAGAGGACGACAGGGCTGCCAAATTCTTGGCAGATAGGTTTTGCACCTGACTTGATGTCAAGCTATTGAGTTGTGAAGTTGAGAGTGATTTGAGTTGCAAGGCGGACAAGCGTCCCAACTGCGAAGCTGATAGGTCGTCAATTTTGTTTGTATTGAGCAACTTCAAGGTGTTGATGCTCAAGGCAGCGATGTCACTATCGTCTAGTGCTCGCAACTGTACGGCTTCCAAGCTGTTGATCTGCGCGGTGGTCATGGCGTTCACTTGCTGAACCGACAGCGCTTGAATTTGTGCGGTGCTCAACTGAGCGAGTTGCGCGGTTTCTAAAGTCTTCACTACATTGATTGGCAATGCAGCAATTTGTTTCACAGTTAAAGCGCTCACACCAGACGTGCCCAACGCGATGGCTTGGGTTGAACTGAGGGTGCTGATTTGATTGGCGGTGAGCCCTTGAATTTGTTCGCTGCCGAGCTTGCTGATTTGCGATGTCGTCAAGGCTTTGATTTGTGTGGGGGTCAACGCCGCAATTTGTCCGCTGGTGAGATTGCTTACCTGTGAGTCGTTCAGCGATTGCAATTCTGTTGCGTTGATGGCCGCAAAGTCTTTTGCCTCAATGGCTTGCAATTTGTAGGCATTGAGTCCATTGAGTTGTTGGTAGGTCAAACCTTTGGCTTGGTCTACCGTGAAGTTGGTGATTTGCTCTGCGCTGAGAAGATCGAGTTTGGACGCGGTCAGACCTGCAATCGCGCTGCTGGTAAGTGCGGTCAGCTGAACATCAGACAAATACAAGTGGTTGGAGTCGAACAATGCGGATGCTTGTGCCGTGCTCAATGCTGCAACTTGTGCCTTCGACAGGCTTGCGATTTTTTCATCCAAGGCTTTGACATCATCTCCCATGGCTGTGATTTGCACAGGTGTCATGAATGTCAGCTGCGTTTCCGTCAACGCTGCGGCTTGGGCGGATGTCAGTGCCGTCACTTGCGTGGGGCTCATGGCCGCAATCCATGGGCGTCCCATGGTGTTGATTTGATCGGTGGTCAAAGTCGCAATTTGCTGCGTAGAAAACTCTTTGATTTGTGTCGCATTCAAGGCATTGATTTGGCTTGAATTCAATGCTTGTAGTTGTTCCGTTCCTAATGCTTTGACTTGTGCTGGCTTGAGTGCTGTGATTTGTGTGGGCGTGAGGTTGGCGAGTTGTGCCGTACTCAGGTTGTTGATTTGTGCTGTGGAAATCGCTTGAATTTGGGCAACGGTTAAACCTGAGATGGCCGTGGTGGCAATGTCCGCAATTTGGGTGCTGCTCATCGAACTGATTTGAGACACGCTCAGGCTTGCCAGCTGTGCAGGCTCTTTCAACTCGCTGATAGTGATAGCCGTCAACGGGATAGACCGGTCGACAGTTTGCGCAAGCGTTGTGGTGGTAATCGAGGACATTTGTTGCCTTTCCAATAATCACAGCCTTTCATGCAAGAAATGCGCCATATTTAATTTGATAACTTAAGGGTTCATTTTTGAGGTTGATGCATTTGTGTGAATGCGTTTTTGACAAATTTGTCGTAAAACCGTCATGTCTTGTCAGCCGCTACCATCAGCGCCCATGAACCACCGTCCTAGTCTTCAAGTTGCTGTCGTCATGCGTCGCGAGCGTGTGCCGGGTGACATGAGCCGTTGGCAGCCATGGCGCTGGGTGTTGCACGATGTGACGGGGCATGACTTGCTGCCGCACGCCGAGCACTTTGGCACCGAGCCACGCTGCTTGCGCCAAACCGACGACGAGCAAATTTGGTTGCACCCAGGCTTCAAGGTTGAGTTGTTCCGCGACGATGCCGAGGGCTATTACCTCAACGCGGCCTCGCCTGCGCCGTGCTGGTTTGTGTTGTGGCGCATGGAAGAAGAGCCAAGCGTTGGTGATGAGGTGATGGCGGTGCCCGCGATGGTGAGCCTGAGCTACCACGACGCAGGCCGCTGGTTGGATGCCCAAGAACATGTGGACCAAGTGCCCGCACCGCCTGAGGTGGTGGCATGGATGACGGAATTCATGGAGCAGCATTTGGTGGTCGAAGCCAAACGCCGCAAACGACCCGACAGCTTCCGTCCTTTGCAAGACCGCTTTGGCAACCCCGCATCGGTCAGTACCGAAAAGATACGCGGTGGTGGCCCCAACCATGGAGGCGGCCATGGCCAATGACGACACGCCCGCTGGTTTTTTAAGCCGTTGGTCGCGACGCAAAGCGGATGTGCGTGAAGGGCGTCCGCTAGCGGAGCCTGCGACTGAGTCGAGTGCTTCAGCATCTGGCAACCTGTCAACCCGTGTCCCCAATACCGCAGCACCTGTGGCGCATGCTGCCCAAGCCGCCACATCCAATGCGTCATCTCCCGCTCAGACACACGAGCCCACCGCCGGACCCGCGCCCACGCTGGCCGATGCACAGCAGCTCACGCCTGAGTCTGATTTCACGGGCTTCATGGCGCGTGGCGTCGCGCCCGACGTAAAGAACGCTGCCATGAAAAAGTTGTTCACCGACCCACACTTCAATGTGATGGACCGCATGGACATCTACATCGACGACTACAGCCAACCCGACCCTTTGCCCATGGCTATGCTGCGTCAAATGGCCAGCGCCAAGACCTTGAACTTGTTTGATGATGAAGAGCAGCCAGAGGCGCTCGATGTCGTTACTCAGCCTGCGCCTACCGTAGCGGTGAATGCCTCTGTGCCACCGCCAGCTGCTGAAAATTTAGACACGCCTGAGGCCGACGCCAGCTAATTTGTGCGTGAATGACTTGCACGAAGGGTGAGCGTACGCTCACAGTGATTGTTTTTTTATGAATTAAGATTAAACCTTAATTACTAATAAACAACCTCCGTGCAATTGTTGAATCGCATATTTCGTGGAATACGTCAAATACTGAAGCGCTGGCCCATGCAGGTTGTGGCCAGTGCTTTGATGGTGATTTCTGCTTGGGTGGTTTATTACACCTACGAGTCCAGCGAGCGGGTTGTTTTTCAATACGCCACGGAAAGCGCCCAAGAACACGCCGAGTCCGTCACGCAGTTTCGCAACTTTTACGCCCAAGAGCTGGTGCCTCGCGCGATACGCGCGGGTGTTGAGGTGACGCACGACTACAAATCGCGTAGCAACGCGTTGCCCTTGCCTGCCACCCTGACCATCGAGCTGGGACATTACATGTCGCAAGTCGATGGAGGAACGCAAGTGCGCTTGTACAGTGATTTACCCTTCCCATGGCGTGCCGGTGAGCGCAAGTTGGATGACTTCCAAAAAAAGGCGTTGGCTCATCTCAATAAAAATCCAGAAACCCCATTTGTCCGAGAAGAGATGCTCAATGGTCAGCGCGTGCTGCGATACGCCCAAGCTGATCGCATGCTGTCTGGCTGCGTGGCCTGTCACAACCGATATCAAAGCTCACCCAAAACAAATTGGCAGGTGGGTGATGTGCGCGGGGCGCTAGAGGTGATCTTGCCCGTGTCCCAGTGGCAGTCTGCAACAACCGATGTCCTGACCCGCACTTTCACCGTGTTGTTGGGCGCGTTGCTGGGGGGCTTGTTGTTGGTGTGGTTGTCGGTCCGAAGAATACGCACGGCCTTGATTGTGGCCCGTGACTTATCAACCCAGCGGCAGCAAGCAATTGGGCAGTTGCATCAAGAAATTTCTGAACGTCAATTGATTGAACAAGAGTTGCGCTTGAGCGAGAGCAAGCTCAACAGTATTTTTGCGTCTGTGCCAGAAGCCATCGTCGTGGCGGATGCCCGAGGTCGTATTGTTCAATGCAACGTGGCGACTGCAGAGATCTTTGGGTTTTTGCCGCAAGAGCTAGAAGGTCAAAACATCAATGTGTTGATGCAGCCCCAAGAGCGCCAAACACATGACGAATATTTGCGCGCCTACGAAAAAACAGGAACGAAACGACTGCTTAATCAACCACGGATTGTGCAAGGCATGCGCAAAGACGGCACTTTATTTCCCGTGCGCGTCACGGTGAAAGAAACGCGCGTGGACGACGCACATTTTTTCATTGGGGTTATTCAAGACTTCACGGCCATTCAAAATGCGCAAGACTTGCTGGTTGACGCTAAAAACAAAGCCGAGCAGGCCAACCGCATGCGCGGCGAGTTCTTGGCCAATATGAGTCATGAGATTCGTACACCCATGAATGGCATTTTGGGAATGACTGAGTTGGCCATGAGTACCAACGACAGCCAAGCGCAAAAAGAATATTTATCACTGGCCCGCGATTCGGCCAGCCATTTGTTGCACATCATCAACCAGATCCTAGATTTTTCAAAAATCGAAGCGGGTGCATTGGAACTGGAAGAGCTGACGGTGTGCCCGGCGCAGTTGATTCGTCATACAGCGCGTTCGCTGGAGCAACTGGCACAAGCCAAAGGCGTGGTGCTGCGTGTCAATAACGATCCTGCTCTGCCTGATCTGGTGTGGATGGACCCCGTGCGTGTGCGCCAA
>CALKUJ010000235.1 GCA_937996825.1 uncultured Polynucleobacter sp.
AGCCCAGCTTGCTAACTACGGATTGATTAGAGGCAGTGTTTCAGGGGCAGTTGTAAATTGGGGGTCAATTACAAACATTGACAACTACGGTACGTTGTCGCAAATCACGGATGCAGGATATTTGGCTGGTGCGATTTGGAACCCCGGTGGCAGTATTGGAACAATTAGCAACAAATCTACGGGGCTGATTTCTGGCGATATTGCTGCCATTAGCAACGCTTATGGTGGCTCCATCCAGACCATTACTAACTTGGGTGCGATCGTTGCTACAAACGGCGTGACAGGTCGTGGCATTCTGAATACTGGTAGCACAATTGGCACCCTGAACAACGCCCAAGGTGGCAACAGTAGCACTGCTTCAACAACGGCTTTGACGATGAGTGGTCCATTGCCACAAAACTACAACATCATCATCACCAGTGCCACCCATTACGGTCAATTGGTTGCGTACAGCAGCACGGGAACGATGGCCTTTGGAGTTTCATCCCTATCAGCAACGGGATCATCTGTTCAAGGTACGTACCTAACAGTTTTGAATGGTGTGACGAACACTGCACTCGGAACATCGGGCACGTCTATCACTGGAACTTCAAACGGTTACACCTACACATTGACTGAAACAGGTGTTGCCACAAACATTTGGGATCTGTTGATTAGTTCGGCACCAGCTCCTGCACCATCAGGCCCATCAGCAGCAGACACACAAGATTCACTTGTTCAATCAGCATCTGCATTACGCTCAGTGTTTAACTACCAAACAGCTTTAGTCAATAACAGCTTGAACTACGACTGCACGGTGTTTTCTGCGAACGGTGTTTGTGTAAGCGGTGGTGGCCGCTTCGCCATGACCAACAACATCACTGGAGAGCAGATGAGCACATTGCTGGTCGGCTCCTACAAAGCAAAACCCAACATGCGAATTGGTGCCTTCATTGACCAAAACGCAACCACACCAAATGCTACAAGTATCACTGTGGACAAATCACCCATGTACGGCGTATTTGGTGTTTGGAACCAGAACACTGACTTGAGTGGCTACGAAGTTCGCTTGTCCAGCAGCTGGAGTGAGCAAAACATTACCCAGACTCGTAACGTCGTGGGTACATCCGAGGCCGGTGTTGGTACGGCTGGTTTGAAGTCGCAAGCCCTGTCGGGTGTTGTTAGCTACGCCATGGCATTACCTGAGACCAGCTGGATTGCCGCGCCATACGCAGGTGTTCGCAAAACCAAAGTGTCTCGTGGTGGCTACACAGAAACCAGTGCAGTCACTACCCCATTGACATACGGCGACCTAAACCAAGACATCACCACGGCGTTGGCTGGTGTACGTATGAGCAAGAAGTATGGCAATGATTTGTATGTAACAGCTAGTGCAGGTGTGGAGCAAAACATCGGTTCAAACATCAGCACCCTTGATGCTTCGGGCGTAACTGGGTTGACTGCGACTGATTTCAGTGCCAACTACGCCAAGACACGTCCTGTGGCATCTGTGGGTATCGGCTACGCAGTTGCCAAAGATCAACGCATCAGCTTCAATGCAATGTATCGCAAAGAGGCATTTCAATCAGCAGGCAGTACGACTGGCTTGTTGATGTATCAGGTCGGTTTGTAACTAGTTAAGACCTTCGCAGAATGAACGCACGATCTAACCCATCGTGCGTTTTGCTTTGTGTAACTTTCAAAATGAGAGTTTCGCGGGCTACCGTGGCAGCTACCCCCAATTCTCAGGAGTTGCCATCCACGAAGACACCCTTGAGTTTCTTCACGTCGAGCAGGCTAGGGTCAATCCTGTCGAACACCACCTCCCGAACCACCTCGCCGTTGGCACGCTGCACTTTGAGGTGCAGGGCATGGTCTTCGTGATCAATTGAGTAGTTCAAATCGGTTGCTGACGTTGGCTTGAACTTCTTGTCCTCACTTGCGATGACGTGTCGGGATGGGTTTACGGCGTTGGTCTGTTCTTTTGACGGCGCATTTGTACTGTCCTTGGCTCTTTCCAAAGATGTGACGGGTGCGACGGTGACGGTTAGATCGGACATGGCGTGTTTCGTGTGGGGCTTGCCCAAAGAGGATCGGCACACACGCAAGAAACTTAAGTGTGTGCGATGTGCGTCATGGAAAAGGGCTGCACTCAGCCGCCCGGTGGATTGGAATTGCAATTGCGGGCATCGCAGGCAATTGCTTACCTTTCCTGTGATTAAGTTTGACTGGGCAGTGGCACCCTCAACGCCACACACCTCTACCGCCTACCTATCTCACTGGGTTTTTGGTGGTCACGCTTTACAAACTCGGCAAGTTCATCGCGCTGGCTTATTCGCCAGCTTGGCCTTTTGGGCCGTATTTATTTTTCGTTGATGACAACACATACCAATTCCGCATTCACTGCGGGCAAATTTTTAATCACGCCGATGACGCGTTCGTGTCAGAACGGTCACTACATCGCATCGCTCTCGGTGCGCCGTGGCCAGAAATCTCAAACACACGACAAGGTCTACAGCTTTCATCCAGAGTTTGACTCTGCCGACAGCGCCCTGACCTACGCGGCCGTACAAGGCCGTCAATGGTTGATTAACCCCAAGACATTCGCTTAAACATAGAGGATGCATCATGGCCAAAGAAGAACTGATTGAAATGCAAGGCAAAGTAGACGAAGTGTTGCCTGACATGCGCTACCGCGTCACACTCGAGAACAACCATCAAATCGTGGCCTACATCGGCGGCAAGATGCGTAAATTCAAAATCCGCATTTTGGCTGGCGACAAAGTCACGGTAGAGATGTCGCCCTACGACCTGAGCAAAGGGCGCGTGACGTTTCGACACATTGAAAACAGAATGCCCTCAACCGGCGCACCAGCCAAGCGCCCCCACCGTTGATGCGTGGTTCAGCCTTGAATTAGGAAACACACTTAATCGAACTTCGAGCCGTCCTGAATGTCGGCCAAGTTGCGACAGACGCGTGTGACCATTTTTTTAGGCTCAGTGTTGGTTCGGATGGTTCCTTTTCCCGCAGGTCCTTCGAAGTCGTAGAAGGATTGGCTTAAACCATCGATCTCCATTTGATAGGCCGAGAGCCGATAGGGTTCGCCATTGGGGCAACGGGCGGCAAAAACAAACGTGGTGTCGTCGTTGCCAAGTGTGGGCGCGTATGTTGCGTGGGGATTCGCATGCGCGGTGAGCGCAGGGAGTGTTGCTACGTTGGCGATCAGGCAGCAAAGAAGGAAAAAGTTGGCGCGTTTGATGTTAATCAGCATTCGCAAATGCTAAAAATTTTCGCCACATTTCACAATTAACAATTCGGTCTAGAACTAAAAATAGATGCGAAACACCCGCGGTGTCCTCATCGCTTCATCAGTATCAGTTGCGCATCTTTTATCTTGAGAATTTTTTCTGACTGAAGCGCAGCCATTGAGCGATACAACGCCTCGCGCGTTACGCCTAATTCACCTGCCAATGTAGATCGGAAGAGCACACGTCTGAACTCCAGTCACCTTGT
>CALKUJ010000236.1 GCA_937996825.1 uncultured Polynucleobacter sp.
TTCCCTACACGACGCTCTTCCGATCTAGCATCACGGAATACATCTAGCAGAGTCTCACGAGCCTCTTTGTCGAACTTATGAGTGCAAGGCAAACCTTCCAAAACAATCACAAATCCTGGCTGAGGGCCTGAACGGTCAACCAAAGTGGTCAAAGAATCTAATAAATTATCAAAATTCTTGGCTTGCTGTCTTGGAAAGTGAAATCCGTTAGCAATTGCCTCTAAAACTTCAGATTTCGTCAAAGCATGTGCACAGCTGGCGTAAATGAAGTGCTGGCCAAGTTCACCGGCAGCTTCCATCAAGTCATCTGTACGAAAAGCTCGGATAGATTGAACAATATTGGTGCGTACAGCGCGTAAAGCGGCTGTAGGGCCCGCTTCGCGTGCGGCAAGGGCAGTGCGCCAAGTAGGCGCAGTTTTTGGCCCTAAGGCCTGCGTATTGGCAACAGACGAGCTCAGATTGGCCAGAGCAGGCTGACCATAAAGATTGTTTTCTGAGATATTCGTCGTCATGATGGGGAGTAGAGTACCCTTTTTAACCCCCAAAAACAAGTGACGCAATGGCTTATTTTTACTAAGCCATTGTTTTTTATAACAAAATAAATATGTGAGCATTCGCTCACATATAGTATTTAAGAGTTATTTCTGCTGCGCTGCCTCTACAACTGCCAAGGTTGTCATGTTCACAATTCGGCGTGGTGTGGCTGACGGCGTCAAAATATGAACCGGTTTTGCTGCACCCAACAAAATTGGGCCAATCGCAATGCCGTTACCAGCAGCCGTTTTTAACAAGTTGTATGAAATATTGGCAGCATCGATGTTCGGCAAGACCAATAAATTGGCATCGCCCATCAAGGTTGAATCAGGCATGATTGATTTACGGATTGATTCGTCCAATGCGCAATCGCCGTGCATTTCGCCATCCACTTTGAGTTCAGGTGCTTTTTCACGCAAGATCGCCAAGGTATCGCGCATCTTTACCGCTGATGGAGCATCACTCGAACCAAAATTCGAATGTGACAACAAAGCAACTTTTGGCTCAATACCCAAAGCACGCAATTCTTTAGCAGCCAAAATCGTTAGCTCTGCCAATTGCTCAGCACTTGGATCAATGTTGATGTGGGTATCTACCAAGAACACTTGGCGACCCGGCAAAACGAGTGCGTTCATGGCACCGTATGTTTTAGCTCCCGCTTCATGACCAATCACTTGATCGATGTAGTGCAGGTGAGCACCTGTTTGTCCGATCGTGCCGCAGATCAAGCCATCTGCTTCACCTTTTTGGACCATCAAAGAACCAATCAAGGTGTTGCGACGACGCACTTCTAGGCGAGCATAAGACTCTGTCACACCTTTGCGCTCTGTCATGCGGTGGTAACTCTGCCAGTAATCGCGATAGCGATCATCTTGCTCAGGGTTACAAATCTCAACATCAACGCCAGGCGTCATTCTTAAACCGAAACGCTCGATGCGACGCGTGATAACTGCTGGACGACCAATCAAAATTGGATTGGCAATCTTCTCGTCGATCAAGACTTGAACTGCTCTCAATACACGCTCGTCTTCACCTTCTGAGAAAACAATGCGCTTATTGCTCATCGGTACTTTTTTCGCAACCGAGAACAAAGGCTTCATGATCGTGCCAGAGTGGTACACGAACTGCTGCAACTGATCTTTGTATGCCGCAAAATCTTTGATCGGACGAGTGGCCACACCAGAATCCATCGCCGCCTTTGCCACCGCTGGGGCAATGATGGCGATCAAACGAGGATCAAATGGTTTTGGAATCAAATACTCAGGGCCAAACGATAAATTACTTGCGCCATAGGCAGAAGCAACCACATCGCTTTGTTCTACTTGAGCTAATTCAGCAACAGCAGTCACTGCCGCAATTTCCATTTCACGGGTGATGGTGGTTGCACCAACATCTAAAGCACCGCGGAAAATGAATGGGAAGCACAAGACGTTGTTCACTTGATTTGGATAGTCTGTGCGACCTGTGGCGATGATCGCATCATCACGCACGGCCTTAACTTCTTCCGGCAAAATTTCTGGTGTTGGATTGGCCAAAGCAAATACCAAAGGTTTTGCTGCCATCTTCGCCACCATCTCAGGCTTTAAAACACCGCCTGCAGACAAACCTAAAAACACATCCGCTTTTTCAATCACTTCAGACAATGTGCGTTGATTGGTTTCTTTAGCAAATGGATCTTTATCTGGATCCATCAATTCTTTACGGCCTTTGTAGACCACACCGGCCAAGTCAGTCACCCAAATGTTCTCAATGGGCATACCCAAGTCAACCAACAAATCCAAACATGCCAATGCTGCAGCACCAGCACCTGAAGTGACCAACTTCACTTTTTTAATATCTTTACCAACTACCTTTAAGCCATTCATGATCGCAGCACCGACCACGATCGCTGTACCGTGCTGGTCATCGTGGAAGACCGGAATGTTCATGCGCTCACGCAACTTGCGCTCGATGTAGAAACAATCTGGAGCCTTGATGTCCTCTAGATTGATACCGCCAAATGTTGGCTCCATCGAAGCGATGATTTCAATTAACTTATCAGGATCTTTTTCATTGATTTCAATATCGAACACATCAATGCCAGCGAACTTCTTAAAGAGCACGCCCTTACCTTCCATCACAGGCTTACTGGCCAAAGGACCAATATCACCCAAACCTAAAACAGCTGTACCGTTGGTCACCACACCCACAAGGTTGCCACGGGATGTGTAGCGAAAAGCATTGCTAGGATCTTTGACAATTTCTTCACAAGCAGCTGCCACACCTGGTGAGTAGGCCAAAGCCAAGTCACGTTGATTGGTTAATTGTTTAGTAGGGGTGACTGCAATCTTGCCCGGTGTTGGAAACTCGTGGTACTCAAGAGCGGCTTTACGAAGCGCTTCTTTTTGTTGATCAGTAGAACTTTTTTTATTGTCAGCTGTTGTCATTGAATAATTCTTTCAATCCCAAACAATGTGGGTATGTTGAGTTTTATTTTGAATGTTTGTCTCTTACTTTTGTCTCTTGCTTTTTCTATTACTTCTGTCTCTTACTCTTATTGCTTGTTATTTTTACTACTTTTTTAGTTATTAGCTAGATTCTAGTCCTCTTCTGGGGCAACAGTCCAATCTCTGAGATTCAGACCCTTATGATGAGTAGGGAAGATTCCTTTGGAACAATGGTCATACAATTAATACATGGGTCAAAAACAAACTCAAATCCGCACATCTTCCTCTAGCACCAGTAGCACGCCTGGAGAGTTTGATTTGATTGAGCGCTTTTTTAAACAGCGCTCAATCGATCATCCAAACTCCGCCATTGCTTTGGGTATTGGCGATGATTGCGCATTGATCAACCCCAGCAACCAGCAACAAATGGCCATCAGCACTGATATGTTGGTGGAAGGCCGTCACTTTTTGGTGGGTGCAGACCCCTATTTCCTTGGGCGCAAATGTTTGGCAGTTAATTTGTCTGATCTTGCAGCCATGGGCGCAAGCCCGGTGGCATTTACCTTAGCAATTGCCATGCCAGAGGTCAAAGTTGACTGGCTAGAATCTTTTTCTAATGGCTTATGGGACATGGCCAACGAACATGATTGCCAATTGATTGGTGGAGACACCACAGCAGGACCACTGACCATCAGCATCACCATTTTTGGACATATTCCAAAAGATCAATCTCTGGCTCGACACAAGGCACAAGTGGGTGACGATATTTGGGTCTCTCATCAAGTCGGTGATGCAAGATTAAGTCTTGGCGCTTTGCGCCAAGAATGGGCTTTGTCTGACGAAGAATTTTCCGCAGTTAGCCAACGCATGCACAACCCCACCCCCAGAATTGAACTCGGCAAAAACCTTCTTGGTATTGCTAACGCAGCCATTGATATTTCTGATGGATTACTTGGTGATTTAAATCACATCTTGAAACAATCCTCGGTCAGCGCAGATATCTTGATTGATCAAGTACCAGGCTCGAAGACCCTCATTAGCAAATCGATTGAGCTGCAGCGTTTATGCAAACTGTCTGGCGGCGATGACTATGAATTGTGTTTCACAGCACCCAAGGAAAAGTTTTCTCAGTTAGAGGCATTATCTTCACACTTGGGTCTTGCATTGACCAAGATTGGCTCGATCACCAAGCAATCTGAGAGATTGATTCGACTGATTGATAACAGTGGTCAGGAACTATCGAGTTCGCTGAGTGAGCAATACTTAAAGTCTTTTGATCACTTTAAGTGATTAACTCACCTCATCAAACCAAACCAAACTCGACTTGGCCGAAGCCAAGACTTCAAGCCAAGGCTTACTTCATCCAGCCTTTTTTGCGGAAATAAATCAACGGTATTGCCGATGAAATCAGCATCACTGTAATAGCCAATGGGTAACCAATGGCTGAACGCAGTTCAGGCATGTGCTCGAAGTTCATACCCCAAATGCTGGCCAATAGGGTTGGCGGCATCAAGGCAACCGACACCACAGAGAAGATCTTGATGATCTTATTTGATTGATGTTAATAAAACCAACGGTCGCATCCATCAAGAAGTTGATCTTATCGAACAAGAAAGCTGTGTGGTTTTCTAATGAATCGATGTCTCGCAAAATCTGACGGGCTTCTTCTTGCTGCTCATCAGAGAGCAACTTACTGCGCATCAAGAAAGACAAAGCGCGACGCGTATCCATCACATTGCGACGAATACGACCATTCAA
>CALKUJ010000237.1 GCA_937996825.1 uncultured Polynucleobacter sp.
TTGTATATTCCCCCTGATGCATTAGAAGTTTATTTGGAGGCTTTTGAAGGCCCTTTAGACTTACTGCTTTATCTCATTCGCAAACACAATCTCGATATTCTCGATATCCCAATGGCTGAATTGACGCGCCAATACATGGGTTATGTTGAGAAAATGCAGGCCATTAAATTAGAGTTGGCGGCTGATTATTTGCTCATGTCAGCAATGTTGATTGAGATTAAATCTCGCATGCTGCTACCAATGAAGAAAGCAGATAGCGAGGAAGAAGTAGAAGATCCACGCGCAGAATTAGTACGCCGCTTACTTGAATACGAGCGCATGAAGCTTGCAGCACAAGAGCTTGATCAAATTCCTCAGCAGGGTCGCGACTTCCAAGTTGCCCATGGCTTTGTAGACACTACTGTTGCCATCTCTTGGCCAGAAGTGAATTTAGATGATCTACAGATGGCTTGGCGTGATGTACTTCATCGCGCCAAACTCAATCAGCACCACACTATTACCCGAGAAGAGCTATCCGTGCGCGACTTCATGATGCGTATTTTGCGTCGCCTGCAAAACACACGCTTTGTAGAATTCGGTGAGTTATTCGAAGAGGCCATTAAATCTGGCAAAGGCATACCAGTGGTGATCGTGAACTTCATCGCAATGCTTGAGCTCTCACGTGAAGCTTTAGTTGAAATTACTCAAGCTGAGCCGTATGCACCAATTTATGTGCGTCTTGCCTACACCCCTGTTGCATGAAAATTATTAGCGACATACAAGAGTTGCGTGACCACTTACGTGGACAAAATCGCGCTTCCTTTGTGCCAACCATGGGTAATCTCCATGAAGGCCACCTATCACTCATGCGCCTTGCCAGACAACATGGTGATCCAGTAATTGCCAGCATTTTTGTTAATCGCTTGCAATTTGGCCCTAATGAAGATTTTGATAAATATCCACGCACTTTTGAGGCAGATGTTGAAAAGCTAGAAAAAGAAGGTGTGTATGTTTTATTTGCACCCACCGAAAAAGATTTGTATCCAGAGCCTCAGGAGTACCGCGTTGAGCCTCCTCAAAATCTAGGTAAGATTCTTGAAGGTGAATTTCGTCCAGGGTTTTTCCAAGGCGTTTGCACCGTTGTTTTAAAACTATTCTCTTGCGTTCAACCCAAGGTGGCTGTGTTTGGTAAGAAAGACTATCAGCAATTGATGGTGATTCGTCAGATGTGTCGCCAATTAGCACTACCGGTAGACATCGTTCCTGCAGAGACAGTTCGTGCCGAAGATGGCTTAGCCCTCTCCTCCAGAAATGGTTACTTATCAGTAGAAGAGCGCCAAGAGGCTGTGCAATTAATTCAAACACTCAAAGAAATCCAAGATAAAGTATTGCAAGGCAAATTAACGACCGCAGAAATCTTCAAAATCGAACAAGACGCATGCGCCAAATTAAGTGCTAGAGGTTGGATTCCTGATTACATTTCCGTGCGCAAACGTGCCGATTTATTGAGCGCGAATGATGCCGACCTTTCAAGCAATCAGCCATTGGTCGTTCTAGCTGCCGCCAAATTAGGCAAAACTCGCCTGATCGATAATCTAGAAATCTGATCAAGATGCACTCAAAAGGCTTTTCAATTGTATTGATCGCCTCTCAACTACTGCTTGGCATCTCAGCAAGCTTTAACAGTCATGACAGCCTTGCAAAACAAGAACGCTACCCGCAAAGAATCATCACCCTTGCACCCCATTTGAGTGAATTGGTGGATGCAGCTGGAGGTTCTGAGCGTCTCGTGAGTGTGAGCGCCTTTAGCAACCTCCCAGAGTCAGTCAAACAATTGCCCATCACCAGTGATGCGAGATCGATTGATCTTGAAAAAATGAAATCCCTTCGCCCTGATTTGATCATTTATTGGCATGGTGGCACTTCTGAGACTCAGATTCAATCGATTAAAAAGACTTTTAACAAAGATGTTCAATTCATCTCAGTTCAGCCCAAAAAGCTATCAGACATTGCTAAGGATATTGAAACCATTGGCAAATCCTTGGGTACCGAATCAATTGCAAAAAAGAATGCTGATACATTTAGATTAAAAATTACAGAGCTCAGCACCAAACAGCAAAACTCCAAACAACAAAACAATGGTGAGAGAAAAGTCAGGGTGTTTTACCAAGTTTGGGCACAACCCTTGATGACACTCAATCAAGATCACATCATTGGTGACATTATTCAACTATGTGGTGGCGAACAATTATTTGCCCGTGAAAAGGTTTTAGTGCCCACTGTCAGCAGAGAAGCTGTCATCAAAGCCAATCCAGAAATCTTCTTTACCGCAGTAGACGGCACAAAGATGAATACTGATTGGACGATGTGGTCAACATTTCCTCAGTTGGCTGCCACAAAAAATAAAGCCTTCATTGACCTTGATGGAGACATCATCAGTAGACCATCCCCCAGAATCATGCAGGGTGCGGAAAAGATCTGCGCTGAAATCAATAAAGTTCGTCAGCTTAGTCACTAACTATCAACTAAAGCATCAACTAAGCGATCAAGCTGGAATATAGATTGTTTGACCAGAAGCTGTTTGAGCAGTTGAAATTGGATGTCCGAGTGATCTTTCGAGATTAATTGGATTAATCACTTCTGATAAAGACCCCGCCAAATAAGATCCATCATTCATCAACAGCAAGGCGTGTGTGAAGCCTCTTTGAATCAAACCAATGTCATGCATGCTGGCAATCATGGTTTGATCACAAACATTACTTTGTTGAACCAGTGTGTTGAGTAAAGCAACCTGATGACCAATATCTAAATGAGAGGTTGGCTCATCCAAAAGAATCGCCTGGGTATTTTGTGCAAAACACGCTGCCAAAGATACGCGTTGACGTTCACCACCAGACAAAGTTTGCCACTGCGCATTGGCTAAATGGGCAACATCACATGCACGCAAAGCGGCTTGAGCTTGCTCACTACCAGTTGAAGCATCAAGATGCCATGGCCACTGAGCGGCAATGACAATATCAATGGCTCTCAGACCCACACCACCTACTGGGAACTGCTCTGCATAAGCCCGAACTTTTGCAAGCTCTTCAGACTTATAAGTAGTCAGAGCTTGACCCAACCAATTGATTTCACCAGCAGAGGTATTGGCTTGAACGCCAGCAATGATTCTTAGTAAAGTGGATCTACCAGCCCCGTTGCGGCCAATCAAACACCAACGCTCACCCTTCTTCACTTGCCAATTCAAATCATTGATCAAGCTTCGCCCAGGAACATGAACGTCCAAATGCTTTGTTTCTAAAACGATCGTGGTGTCTTTGGCAGAATTGGTATTCATCATGTATTCCAATGCCGAAAACGAGACAAGATCCACAAGAAACTTGGCACCCCAATCAAAGCTGTGATGATGCCCACTGGCAATTGAGAAGGCGCAATAATGGTTCTGGCAAACATATCAGCCAAAACTAAAAAAGTACCACCTAACAATGCTGAGGCTGGCAATAAGAACTTTTGATCAGGACCATGCTTTTTCACAATCCATGCCCTTAAGAGATGTGGCACCAATAAGCCAACAAAACCGATTGATCCTGCAATCGACACAGCAGCAGCCGCAGATAAAGCAGACAGCAACACCATCATCCATTGGACATAAGACACATCAACACCCAAGGTCAAAGCTTTATCAGTTCCCAATTGAAGCAAATGGATTTTTGGAGAAAGCCTCCAAACTAAAATCAATACAGATAACCAAACACCCAATATCGCACCGACTGCTTCAAGACTGATCACAGAGTCCAAATCACCCATCAGCCAATGAATCATGCCAGGCATCACTACACTAGAAGCGAATGTGATCATCAAAGTACTTATAGCACCACAAGCTGTAGCAATCATGACGCCAGCCAATAACATGCGTGATGGATGAGCAGAATAACCACCGACCAAGAGCCATAACAAAAGCATCACAACAACAGCTCCTATCCATGCACCCCCAGCAACCCAAATAGTTCCAGCGCCACCCATCATCAAGACAGCCAAAGCCCCCACAGACGCCCCACCAGAGACACCCAAGACAGAAGGTTCAGCCAAGGGATTGCGCGTCAAAACTTGCAGCAAAGCTCCTGACATCGCCAACAAACCACCGACAGCAAATGCCGCCAAAACTCTAGGTAAGCGCAATTGGTAAATGATGGCAGCATCTGCATTTGAGACACTGCCAATGGATAAAGCCAAAGCCACCGATGCCAATGATGCAATCACTAGCAGAACAAAAATGGTGGTTTTAGATGAGGTCATTATTTAAAGTTGTACTTTGT
Source organism: uncultured Polynucleobacter sp. (assembly GCA_937996825.1). GTDB lineage: Bacteria > Pseudomonadota > Gammaproteobacteria > Burkholderiales > Burkholderiaceae > Polynucleobacter. The sequence continues at coordinate 4,293 of CALKUJ010000237.1, forward strand.
AGTTATAAAAACAGCTCTGGGGTCTGCTGGATAGTAGTAATAGCGATTGCCATAATTATTACCCGGGGCCAAGTGGACAAAACCATAGCCTCCATAATTTGCATACCTTTTATCAAAAATATTTTTGAGACGTAATGCAGATTCCCAAGAACCATACTTATAGGTTGCAGCGAGATCAACCGTTGTAAAAGATGGCATTTTGTTTAATGAATTGCTTTCATCACCCTCATAGTATTGAGAGCCAACATAATTCACATAGCCTGTATAGCTAGTAGACGATTTTGGTTTGTAAGACAATCCAATCGAAGATGTTATTTTTGGAACTAACGCCACATTTTTTCCATCAAATGAGCCCGCAGAATATTTTGCGGACTGCAAATTGATCTTAGGTGACAAAGTCCAGTTTTTTGCGACGTTCAGTAGAGCAT
>CALKUJ010000238.1 GCA_937996825.1 uncultured Polynucleobacter sp.
CGTCCCCACAAGCGCAGACCATCACGCTGGACCGATTCACCCTCTCTGGTCCCTCGGGTGAGGAGCGCTTGAGCTATGACGAAGCCATTGTGTTGTCAGCACTCGCTCGTGCGCCAATGGGTAAGCTCGCAACTTGGCAGTTTGCTAATTTGCTGGAGATGGATTTGCACGACAGCTTCAAAGCCAACCTGGCCGTGCGCATGGCGCGTTTGCGCAAGAAGCTCGCCACTGTGGGCGCACAAGATGTACCGATTCAACCTTTGCGCAACTTCGGTTACCAACTCAGTGTTGAAATTTCACTAGGCCGTCGCGAAAACTAAGCTCTAAAGTTTTGCTTCGGAAATGTTTTGAAATGTTTTTCTAAAAAAATTTCTAAAGTCCCACACAGTTTTTTTATTTTCTGTGTGGCGTCATGCAAACCAATTCTTTCTTTCGTTTTTCTGCATTTTTATTTGCTGCGTCTAGCCTGACCGCAACGGCGCAGACGGTGCCTGATGCAGGCGCGTTGCAAAAACAAATTGAACAACAACGTCAGGTTGAACCAACGCAACAGTTGAGCAGCAAGCCCCGAGCTTCTAAAGACCTAGGCGCTCCTCAACCAGGTCTGGTCTCATTTACCGCATCAGGTTTTGAGTTCGTGGGCAACACGCTGCTCAGCAACGAAGAACTGCAAGCCACCGTGGCGACGTATGCAGGCCAACGCTTAGACATCGATCAACTCAAAAAAATTGCTGACCTCGTGGCCGAGCGTTACCGCGATGCAGGCTGGATGGTGCGTGTGTATTTGCCCAAGCAAGACATCAAGAACGGCGTGGTGAAATTGCAAGTGGTGGAGGCCAAGTTTGGTACCACCGTCATCCAAGGCACACAAAGTCGAGTGACGCCTGAGTTTTTGACAGAAGCCATTGCCAGCATCCAAGCCTCAGGCGAGCACATTGCCACGCAGCGCATTGACCGCGCCTTGCTCTTGCTCAACGACATTCCTGGCTTAACTGCTGCGGGCAATCTGATTGAAGGTCAACAGATGGGCGAGACCAACTTGCTCTTGGGCGTAGACAACGGCCCCGCATTCGCAGGCAACGTCAGCGCAGACAACAATGGTTCTCGTTCCACAGGCCTTGATCGTGTGTTGGCAAGTCTGAACATCAACGGCCCCTTGCAGTTGGGCGACCAGTTGGGTTTGACCGCTCTTAAAACCCAAGGCAGTGACTACCAACGCGTGGGCTACACCTTGCCTGTGGGTTATGACGGTCTGCGCGCAGGCGCACATGCCACGCATTTGACGTATGGCTTGGTCAGTGACTTTGCCAGCTTGGGCGTCAGTGGCTCATCGTTCTCCACAGGGTTGGATGTGAGCTACTCGCTCTTGCGCAGCCAGCCCGCCAACATCAATTTGGTGGGTAGCTACGACCAAAAACGGTTTGACAACAACAACGCCTCGGGCTCGGTGTCGCACTACAACATCGATGTGTACAGCTTAGGCGTGAATGCCACCCAGCTCGACGACTGGAACGGTGGTGGCATGAGCAACGCCTCGGCCACCCTCACCACGGGCAAGGTCAATTTAGATGGCTCTGCCAACCAAAGCTCAGACACCCAAGGTGCTGCCACCGCAGGCAACTATTCAAAACTCAGCCTGAGTCTGAGCCGTTCACAAAAACTCGACACAGACTTGAGCGCCTACCTTGCATTCAACATGCAAGTGGCCAACAAGAACCTAGACAGCAGCGAGCGTCTGTACTTGGGTGGTGCCAGTGGTGTGCGTGCCTATCCCACCAGTGAAGGTGGAGGTTCGGTTGCCCAAACCCTCACCGCAGAGTTGCGCAAGCAGCTTGACAACCACTACACCCTCACAGGTTTTTACGACAGAGGCCATGCCCAAGCTTTTAAGAACAACGCTTATGCCGACGGTTCAAGCAGCTTGAACTCGGGCAGCGCCCCCAACAACTACACCCTCAGCGGCTACGGTGCCTCGCTGGCTTGGCAGTCGCTCACAGGCACAGAGCTCAAAGCAACGTTTGCACGCCGCCTAGGCACCAGCCCATTGGCCAACTCCAGCACTGGCAATGACGGCGATGGCACACGCAAGATCAACCGCTTGTGGCTCAACGCTTCGGTGAACTTTTAAGGAATAAGAAAAATGAACGGTCACGCCTCCCTCAATCGTTTTTACCGTCTGGTTTGGTCTCACGTCACTCAAAGCTGGCATGCGGTTTCTGAACTTACCAAGAGCAATGGCAAAGGTGGTTCACGCAGCCTCGTCCTCAGCACCATCGCCAGCGTGGTGCTGGCAGGTGGTAGCTTTAAGCTCTACGCGCAACAAGCCCCACCCGCAACACAGTTGCCCACGGGCGGTATCGTGGCGCAAGGTACGGCCAGCATTGCACAAACAGCCACAGCACAAGCAGCTCGCATGACGGTGAATCAAAGCAGCCAACGTGCGGTGATTAACTGGAACAGTTTTAACGTGGGGCAAAACGCCTCGGTGGTGTTTAACCAGCCCAATGCACAAGCGGTCACTTTGAACCGCATTACCGACCAAAATCCGAGCCAGATTTACGGGCAGGTGCAGGCCAATGGTCAAGTGTTCTTGACCAACCCCAATGGCGTGTACTTTTCGCCAACCTCTCAGGTGGATGTGGGTGCGTTGGTGGCAACCACGCACAGCATCAGCGACAACGACTTCATGGCGGGCAACAACGTGTTCAGCCGCAACGGCGCCACGGGCTCAGTGGTGAACGATGGCAAGTTGAATGCCGCACTTGGTGGCTACATTGCTTTGCTGGCACCTGAGGTGCGCAACAGTGGTGTGGTCATCGCGCAGGCGGGTACTGTGGCTTTGGCGGCGGGCGAGGTGATTACCCTGAACATCAATGGCAGTGGCGGCATGTTGGGTATCAGCACGACACCCAGCACCATTGCCAGCTTGATTGAGAACAAACAGGCCGTGCAAGCACCCGATGGGCAAATCATTCTGTCGGCAGTGGCTTTGAGCAAACTACAAGCAGGCGTGATCAAGAACAGCGGCAGCTTGGAAGCCAACAGCATCAGCAACAAAGGCGGTGTCATCACCTTGGAAGGTGACGACATCACCCTGAGCAGCACCAGTCGCATCAGTGCTACGGGTGCGACAGGTGGTGGCACGGTGTTGGTGGGTGGTGACTGGCAGGGCTCAGGCAGTTTGCGTCAAGCCACCCACGTGGCGATGGATGCGGGTGCCTCCATTGACGCCAGTGCCACGCAACAAGGCGACGGTGGCAAGGTGGTGTTGTGGAGTGATGTGCATAACGCTGATAGCGCTACGAGTGTTGCAGGCAATATACGCACCGTAGGTGGCACTCAAGGTGGTTATGGTGGTCAGATCGAAACGTCTGGTCACTACCTAAAAGTCGACCCAGCTGTTTCGATTGCGGCAGGTGCTGCCAATGCAACAGGAACCAAAGGTCTTTGGTTACTAGATCCGACAGATGTAACCATTGTTGACGGAAGTCAGCAATCGCTTCTGGGTGACATGCTGTTGTCTGGAGATTGGAGTACGCCGTATGCTTATCTACAGAGCAAAAGCTATTCAACAATGGGAGCGATAACCGGGACTACCATTGATGTGGCTGTGATCGCTAACACTTTAAGGAGTGGCTCACCAACGACTGTTATGAGTATTACAACCTCTAACATGTCTGGTACGGGCACTGGCAATATCATCATCGATACAGGCATTACTCTGAATATCCCAGCCTCGAGTACGTTGAATTTGATTGCAGATGGTGGGCTTACTGGTTCGGGCAGTATCAATCTTGCGACCGGCGCAAATTTGTTGATTAAACAGTCAGGAAACAGTACTTATTCTGGTGCCATCACAGGCACTGGCTCGGTGCAAAAGCAAGGTGCTGGCACATTGACCTTGAGCAGTGCTAACAGTAGCTTTACAGGAAATTTGTCATTCAGTAGCCTGAACGGGAATCCAGGCACGATCAAAGTTGGTGATGTAGGCACAACGACTACGGGCCCACTAGGAGGGGTCGGTGGATCGAGAATGGTGATGGGCGACGGATCAGCCACTCCTGGGGTGCTTGACCTGAATGGATTTTCTCTTTTAACACCGGTGTCGTTGAGCACTCTTCAGTTGACCAATAGTGCTAACTCGGCGGTGAGTTACTCTGGCAACGTCATGGGTAATCCCATGGGGATGGTTACTGTCACTAACGCTTTAGGCAGTGACATCACTATGAGTGGCATGCTAACCGGAAGCGGTGCGCTCAAGAAATATGGTGCTGGCACGCTGACCCTCAGTGGTGCCAATG
>CALKUJ010000239.1 GCA_937996825.1 uncultured Polynucleobacter sp.
CTGCTCCGAACAAAATACCGGAACCAAAGATACTCAAGAGAATCGGATTGCTCAAAGGCACTTCATAGATCGCAATCAAAGCAGGAATCAAACTTGCAACACCAAGAAGCGTATTCAAGATGGCCAAAGATTGACCACCCTTAAAACGATCCAACATCTGAGCCCATAAACGTGAGGATGCCATGACAGAAAATCCTAAGATGGCATAAAAGATATTGAGCGTTGTGTTGGTCAATCCCAGTTGCTTGAGTAATGCCACCACAAATGTCATATAACCAATATAGCCAACACCAAACATGAAGTAAGCCATCAATGCTGGGATATAGGATTTAAGAGGCGTACCAGAATCACCGCTTGGTTTTGGAGGTATCGCCGGAATTGAATTGATAGGCTTGACCAGTATCAAGGTAAAAATTAAACACAAGATACCCAAGGCATACCAAGATAACTGCCAAGAATGATCCCAAGCTATTTTTACGCCCCAATCATTGAAAAATGGCAGGATCACGCTTGATAGAACAATGCCAAGTCCAGGACCTGCGTAAAAGATGCCCAACATCAAACCTGATTTATTGGCATGTATGGTGCCTAACTGAGAAATAAGAACACCACCTGCCACAAAGATCCAGGCACTGGCTATTCCAGCGATGACGCGGTAAATGAAAAGCAAGCTGGTCTGATCGGTGCAACCAGATAGGAATAAAAAGATACCGGTGATGACAGCGGATGATATGAAAAACTGATGGACAGACATGCGTCGCATCATGGCTGGGGAGCTGAGAGCTCCAATAAAGTAACCCAATGCATTGGCGGTATTCATGGTGCCGGCCACCAAATATGACCAGTCCAAGTCTTCTCTCATCACAGGCAATAAAAGCCCATAAGAGAAGCGTGCCAAACCCAAGGCAATGGCTGAGCCCAAGGCAAGGGATAAAGCGGTCAAAAATGGATGTTTATTTGAAAACACAGTGCGTCATTTCATAAAGTTTCTACAATATACGTTATGACAGATAAAAACTCCCCAGATTCTCTCCAGGTCTTTGTTTTTGATGGTGCACCTGTGCGCGGTGAAATCGTGAATATTCGAGATTCTTGGCAAGCCATTTTGGCCCGCAAAGACTATCCACCGGCTGTAAAAAAACTGCTCGGTGACTTGGTAGCAGCCGGAGTTCTCTTGTGCGGAACACTCAAGTTCAATGGCAGCATGATCATTCAAGCTCAAGGTAATGGTGCTGTTCGTTTACTAGTTTTAGAGTGCAATGAACATTTGGTGATTCGCGCAACGGCGAAGTTGAATGACGATATTGATCTATCCACCCTGCCTGATGATGCTAATTTGTCAGATTTGATCAATCCAGATGGTCAAGGTCGATTGGTGATCACATTAGATCCTTCTGATCGCAAACCAGGACAAAATCCCTACCAAGGCATCGTCGCCTTGAGTGATGATGGCAAACCTGTCACAAGCATTGCTCAAGCAATCACCCTCTACATGCGTGACTCCGAGCAATTGGAGACTCGCTTGTGGTTAGCCAGCGATGAAGAATCTTGTGGTGGCCTATTACTTCAAAGATTACCTAATATGGGCGGTCAATTGAAGATGGATGATGAAATGGCCGCAGAAGGATGGTCGAGACTGCAGATGCTTTCAGACACGGTCACCAATGAAGAATTATTAAGTCTTGAGCCCAAGGTCTTGATGAATCGACTGTACCTTGATGAATCAGCCCATCATGGCGTGAGAAGTTTTGATGAAAGACCAATAAAGTTTGGATGTCGCTGCTCTCGCATCAAGGTTGCTGATATGCTGAAAATGCTGGGCGAGGAAGAGGTGAATAGTATTCTTCTTGAGAAAGATGCTGTTGAAACCAATTGTGATTTCTGTGGACAGGTTTATATCTTTGATGCAGTTGATTGCAAGCAGATCTTTGCCAGTCCCACAATTGTTGATGCGGTGAAACAAGCACCTAGTTCAAAGCATTGATGTGAAAGTCACATCCATACTTCAAGCGATTTAGTTTTTCGGAGAATCCTCTTTTGCCGGGTCATTCGCTGGTTTTTTACTAGGAACTACCTGCACAAAGATCTCGCCCTCTTTGCTCATGCCATGCTCTGCACGGGCGCGCTCTTCAATCGCTTTGGTACCGTCTTTGAGGTCTTTTACTTCGCCAGATAACTTGGCATTACGGGCCGCAAGGGCATCATTCTTTTCTATTTGTTTGGATACTTGGCGGTCTAGCTCATAAACTCGCAACCAACCGCCCTTACCTAACCACAATGGGTATTGAATAATCACCAAGAGAGCCAACATGCCGTAAACAACGATGCGCATTTGAGCTCTCTTTTCTGGTGTGGGTTTCTAAAATTACTTGCGTAAGTTATAGAACGTTGACTTTCCAGGGTATGTTGCAATATCCCCCAAGTCTTCTTCAATACGAATCAACTGGTTGTACTTGGCAATACGATCTGAACGTGACAATGAACCAGTTTTGATTTGGCCGGCATTTGTACCTACTGCAATGTCTGCAATGGTGCTGTCCTCAGTCTCACCTGAACGATGAGAGATCACCGCTGTATAACCAGCGCGCTTGGCCATTTCAATAGCTGCAAATGTCTCAGTCAGAGTACCGATTTGGTTTACTTTGATCAAGATTGAGTTAGCAATGTTCTTCTCAATACCCTCTTTAAGAATCTTGGTATTGGTCACAAATAGATCATCACCCACCAATTGGATCTTCTTGCCTAATTTCTCAGTCAAGATTGCCCAACCTTCCCAGTCACTTTCGTGCATACCATCTTCAATCGAGACGATCGGGTACTTATCAACCAAGTTAGCAAGGTAGTTGGCAAACTCAACTGAAGTTAATTGCAAGCCTTCACCTGATAAATCATATTTGCCATCTTTGTAGAACTCACTGGCCGCACAATCCAAGGCCAACAAAACATCTTCACCCGGCTTGTAACCAGCTTTTTCAATCGCTTGAAGAATCGTGTTCAAGCACTCTTCATTGCTCTTAAAGTTAGGTGCAAAACCACCTTCATCACCAACGGACGTAGACATGCCTTGATCGTGAATGATTTTCTTTAATGCATGGAAAATCTCTGCGCCGCAACGCACTGCTTCACGGAAGCTCGTCATGCTCACTGGCACGATCATAAATTCTTGAATATCCAAGCTGTTATTAGCGTGTGAACCACCGTTCACAATGTTCATCATAGGCACTGGTAACTGCATCGCGCCTGAACCACCAAAATATCTGTACAAAGGCAAACCAGCTTCTTCAGCGGCTGCGCGCGCAACGGCCATAGAAACTGCCAAGATTGCATTAGCGCCTAGGCGTGATTTATTGTCAGTACCATCTAAATCAATCAAGGTGCGATCAAGAAAAGCCTGCTCACTGGCATCAAGACCCATCACCGCTTCAGCGATTTCAGTATTGATATTTTCAACGGCTTTTTGAACACCTTTTCCAAGGTAACGACCTGGCTCATCATCACGTAACTCAACGGCTTCACGTGATCCAGTCGATGCCCCTGAAGGCACGGCTGCACGGCCCATCACCCCAGACTCAAGCAACACATCACACTCAACAGTAGGATTGCCTCTTGAATCTAGTATTTCACGTCCAATAATGTCAACGATTGCGCTCATGACTTTTCCCTTAACAAATTATTTGAAATCTTTTTCTAAGTAAACGTTGCCATTTTTAACAACGTCATCCAAAGCCACCAAGGTGGCGAGTAATTCTTTCATGCGATTCAACGGCACTGCATTAGGACCATCTGACAATGCTTTGGCTGGATTTGGGTGGGTTTCCATGAACAAACCACTCACACCAACTGCCACTGCAGCTCTTGCCAAAACTGGGACCATTTCACGTTGACCACCGCTGCTGGTTCCCTGACCACCAGGCAATTGCACTGAATGGGTGGCATCAAAAACAATCGGGGCATTCGTTTCGCGCATGATCGCAAGGCTGCGCATATCAGACACCAAGTTGTTATAACCAAAAGAAGCACCGCGTTCACACGCCATGAACATATCTTCTGGAAGACCAACTTCTTTAGCAGCAGCTCGGGCTTTATCAATCACGTTCTTCATATCGCCTGGAGCCAAGAATTGGCCTTTCTTGATATTCACAGGCTTACCGCTTTGAGCGCAAGCACGAATGAAATCAGTTTGACGGCATAAAAAAGCTGGTGTTTGTAGCACGTCCACAACCGCTGCCACTGGTTTGATTTCATCAACCTCATGAATATCAGTCAAAACATTCACACCGATTTCTTTTTTTACTTTGGCCAAAATCTCAAGGCCTTTTTCCATGCCAAGACCGCGGAATGAAGTGCCAGATGAGCGATTGGCTTTATCAAAAGATGATTTGTAAATAAACGGAATGCCTAAAGCACTCGTGATTTCTTTTAACTGACCAGCGGTATCCATGGCCATCTGCTCAGACTCAATCACACAGGTGCCAGCGATTAAAAAGAAACGCTTATCAAGACCTATTTCAAAATCGCATAATTTCATGGCTAACTCCTTAATTCCTAAATGCTGCGCAGGTCACCCTGCAATACCTTTGTGGCTTAAGGCTGCTTTAATGAATGCAGAGAACAATGGATGACCATCTCTAGGCGTTGATGTGAACTCGGGATGGAACTGCACACCAAAGAACCATGGATGCATGGTGCTTGGCAACTCCATCATTTCCGGTAAAGATTCATTAGGAGTTCTTGCTGAAATAATCATTCCTGCAGACTCTAATTTAGGCACATACACATTGTTCACTTCAAAACGATGACGATGGCGCTCATTGACCTCTGAGCCATAAATCTTTTCAGCCAAAGTATTAGGCCTTACTGGACAACGCTGAGATCCTAAGCGCATCGTACCGCCAAGATCAGAAGCTTCATCACGTTTTTCAATGCGACCCTCACGATCCATCCATTCCGTGATCAAGGCAACCACCGGATGCGGACCATTTGGCTCAAATTCTGTACTGTTAGCGCCCTTCAATCCAGCCACATGACGAGCAAACTCGATCACTGCCAGTTGCATACCAAGACAGATGCCTAGATAAGGGATTTTGTTTTCACGGGCGTGCTTGATAGCAGCAATTTTTCCTTCTGTGCCCCTCTTACCAAAACCACCCGGGACCAAAATAGCATCCAAACCAGCAAGGCTTGAAACATCACCACCATCTAAATTCTCTGAGTCGATATAACGAATGCTCACCTTGGTTTCATTATGAATACCAGCGTGACGCAAGGCTTCGATCAATGACTTATATGATTCTGTTAAGTCAACATACTTACCAACCATGCCAATCGTTACTTCATGCTTTGGATTTTCAAGACTATGAACCAAGCCATTCCAAACAGATAAGTCGGCTGGCTTTGCGTCAATTCGCAATTCATGGCAAATCAACTCGTCCAAGCCCTGCTCATGAAGCATTTGTGGAATCTTGTAAATCGTATCAACGTCCCAAACAGAAATCACAGCTTGCTCGCGCATGTTTGCAAACAAAGAAATCTTTGCGCGCTCATCTTCAGGGATAGGTCTATCAGCTCGGCACAACAATGCCGTTGGCATGATGCCGATTTCTCTTAATTTTTGAACAGAGTGTTGCGTTGGCTTGGTTTTTAACTCGCCAGCACTGGCAATGTAAGGAACCAAAGTCAAATGAACAAACGCGGTATCACCCTGAGGCAATCTCAAGCTCATTTGACGAGCGGCCTCTAAAAACGGTAAAGACTCAATGTCACCGACCGTACCGCCAATTTCACAGATAGCCACATCCGCATGACCATCATGGCTGGCTTTAGCGCCACGCTCAACAAAACTTTGGATTTCATTGGTGATATGTGGAATGACCTGAACGGTTTTACCTAGATATTCACCACGGCGCTCTTTGCGAATCACTGATTCGTAAATCTGGCCTGTTGTGAAGTTATTGCTCTTGCGCATTTTGGCAGAGACAAATCTCTCATAATGGCCCAAATCAAGGTCAGTCTCAGCACCGTCTTCTGTCACAAATACCTCTCCGTGCTGGAAAGGACTCATCGTGCCAGGGTCAACGTTGATGTAAGGGTCTAATTTTAAGAGGGTGACTTTTAGGCCGCGCGATTCAAGAATGGCGGCTAAGGAGGCGGCTGCGATACCCTTCCCAAGGGAAGAAACCACACCACCAGTAACAAAGATGAATTTAGTCATCGAATATGCTTAGTGGGTAATACGCAATTATAGCGATACCCAGCAAGAATGCTCAAAATTTCATCCTAAAGCCAATTTTTAAGCCAAAGAGCCTTTACCAGACTGGGTCTTCAATTTCCGAGAAGATTTGACGCAGTCTTTTACCCCAAGTTTCATGGATCATTTTGAAATATTCATTTTTTTCATCAATCACCAAGAGATGATCAGTTTTTAGAGCATCTTTGGGGTAAATCAATAAATCCAAAGGCAAGCCGACTGAGATATTTGACTTAATGGTTGAATCCATAGAAATCAAGGCGCACTTTGCGGCCTCTTTCAAAGGAGTCTCTTCAGTGATCACCCGATCAAGGATTGGCTTACCGTACTTGGCCTCACCAATTTGGAAGTATGGGGTCTCAACAGTTGCCTCGATGAAGTTTCCTGCCGCATAAACTTGAAAAATAGAATGTGACTGCCCCTTGATTTGGCCGCCAAATATCAAATGGATATTGAATTCAATACCTGATTTTTGTAGCTCTTCAGCATCTCTATCGCGAACTTTGCGCACAATATCACCCAAGACTTGTGCCGCCTCAAACATGGTCGAGGCATTCCAAATGCTTGGGCCATCACTTTCAGGATGATTCAGATAATGTCTTACTGCTTGTGTGATGGCTAAATTACCAGCAGACATCAAAACCAAGACGCGATCCCCATCTTTTTTAAAAATGGCCATTTTTCTAAAGTTAGAAACCGCGTCAACCCCTGCGTTGGTTCTACTGTCAGATAAAAAAACAAGTCCCTCGTCCAATCGGATAGCAATGCAATATGTCATAAAACCTTTTTGTTATTAATTTATAAATCTAATAGCTCAATGAAAAATATCTAAGCTGCCAACTCTTCCATTGGCAATAAGAAATCTCTACTGATACCGGTGCCAACAGCGTTGACACGCTCTAAAAAGTTTGTCAAAAAGGAATGTAAGCCTTGATCCAAGATTTCATCAATCCGAGAATCTCTCAGTTCCGCCATCAAATTTCTAGCCTGAGTGATTGTTTTACTCGATTGTGAATTTTTCAACTTCGCCAACAAATCAACCACCTCTCCCATACAAGCCGATAAAGATCTTGGCATATCAGAGCGCAGAACCAGCAATTCAGCAACACGCTCTGGCGTGATGACGTCACGGTACACCTTTCGGTAGATTTCAAAAGCCGAAACAGATCGCAAGATGGCAGCCCAATAGTAAAAATCATCGACTGAATCATGACCCTGATCACGCATATGCTCAGCGGTAAGAGATTTGACATCTAACAAACGAGCCGTGTTATCAGCTCTCTCAAGGAATGTCCCTAAACGAATGAAATGAAACACTTCATCACGAATCATCGTGCCATGCTGCACACCCCTGGTTTGATGTGAACGAAATTTCACCCATTCAAAAAATTCTGAAGGTGCTTTGTCTAAGATGCCTTCGCGCATCATCTTTTGCGCATCCAACCATGTGGTATTGATTGTTTCCCAAAGTTCAGTGGTCATTGACCCCCTCACCGCTCTTGCATTCTCTCGAGCAGCTTGCAGGCAGCACATGATTGAAGACGGATTGCTCATATCACTCACCATGAAACGAATCACATCTGCAGGCGACATCAATACATAGTTGGCATCAAAGGATGCGGTCAACTCTGAAATTTCTAATAAAGATCTCCAGGCCTGTTCTGCAACCTGAGCGGATTGAGGCAATAAGGACATTTGATAATTAACATCCAACATCCGCGCAGTATTTTCAGCTCTCTCTGTATAACGTGACATCCAATAAAGATGATCAGCTGTTCTAGATAACATGAACTATCTCCTTTATATTTTTAATGTTCCAAGACCCAGGTGTCTTTGGTACCGCCACCTTGCGATGAGTTCACCACCAAAGAACCCTCCTTAAGAGCGACTCGGGTTAAACCACCTGGAGCCATGCGAACTTCTTTTCCAGATAAGACAAAAGGTCTTAAATCGATATGACGAGGCGCTATACCTGATTCAACATAAGTAGGACACGTTGATAAAGCGAGGGTTGGCTGGGCGATATAACCCTCAGGATTGGCTTTCACCTTATCTTTGAAGTCAGCAATTTCAGCTTTTGTCGAGGCAGGTCCGACCAGCATTCCGTAACCACCTGCTCCATGAACTTCTTTCACCACCAAATCTGCCATGTTCTCCAACACATAGCTCAAGTCAGATGGCTTACGACACATAAACGTTGGTACATTTGAAATCAAAGGCTCTTCGTCTAAATAAAAACGAATCATGTCTGGCACATATGGATAAATAGACTTATCGTCAGCAACCCCAGTGCCAATGGCATTACAAATGGCCACGTTTCCGGCTTTATAGGCTCTTAAAAGACCATGAACGCCCAAAGAAGAATCTGCTCTGAAGACTTCAGGATCTAAGAAATCATCATCAACTCTGCGATAGATCACATCCACCCTCTTAGAACCTTGAGTGGTTCTCATGTAAAGGATGTCTTTTTTCACAAAAAGATCTTTACCCTCAACCAATTCAACACCCATTTGCTGAGCTAAAAAGGCGTGCTCAAAATAGGCAGAGTTGTACATGCCCGGGGTTAATACAACCACTGTTGGATTCATGTTTCGTTCTGGCGCTGCTTGCCTTAAGGTATCAAGTAGCAAATCAGGGTAGTGAGCCACTGGAGCAACCCGATGCTGGGCAAACAACTCCGGAAACAAACGCATCATCATCTTGCGGTTTTCCAACATATAAGAAACACCAGACGGAACCCGCAAGTTGTCCTCCAGGACAAAAAATTCACCCACGTTTGCACCATGCGTGGCTCTCACAATATCAATCCCTGCAATGTGCGCATAAATGTTCATGGGAACATTCAAACCCAACATCTCTGGTCTGTATTGAGCATTGTTCAATACTTGCTCTTTAGGTATGACCCCTGCCTTCAAAATATGTTGCTCGTGGTAGACATCATGTAAAAACATATTGAGTGCGGTCACTCGCTGGCGCAAACCAGTTTCCATGCGACTCCACTCGGAAGCCGGAAAAATTCTTGGGACAATGTCAAAAGGAATCGTTCTTTCAGTACCGGCGCTTTCACCATAAACAGCAAAAGTAATTCCAACACGACGGAACATCAAATCAGCCTCTTCACGCCTTGCTTGAAGGTATTGGTCACCTTGACCACTTAACCATTGTGAAAATTGCTGATAATGGGTCCTAGAGAATTGAGCATCCTTGAAGTTTCTATGAACACCATCTAGGGACATTTCATCAAAAGGTAGTTGACGTTCTTTTTCTATCACCATATTGCTTTACTCCAACTTCTCAATGAATCACTATTGATGCCATGATCGACGTTGCGATTCACGCCAATCTTTTCTAGACCAATGCTTCCCCTTAAATTCCCAAATTTGAGCGCCCGTGTGAACAGTCTC
>CALKUJ010000240.1 GCA_937996825.1 uncultured Polynucleobacter sp.
TGCCAAGCCTAAATGGCTTTTCAATCATCCAGCAAGAATGGTTTGCTGAAAACGTGCCCTTGTCCCAAATTGCTAAAGAATTTGGTACGCCAACCTATGTTTACAGCAGAAAAGCTCTGACGGATGCCTTTAATGCTTATGAAAAAGCTTGTTTTAAGCCAAATGGTGAGCGTCGAGCACAAGTTCACTACGCCATGAAAGCCAATAGCAATTTGGCCATCTTGAATGTTTTTGCGCGCTTAGGCGCTGGCTTTGACATTGTGAGCGCTGGTGAGTTAGCCCGTGTTTTAGCTGCTGGTGGCCAAGCTAAGAAAATTGTTTTCTCTGGCGTTGGCAAAAGTCGCGCAGAAATGATTGCGGCACTTAAAGCCGGGGTTAAATGTTTCAACCTTGAATCAATCCCTGAGCTCTCAAGATTAAATGAAGTTGCGGCAAGCCTAGGTGTTATTGCACCCATCTCATTGCGGGTCAATCCAGATGTTGACCCTAAAACACACCCTTACATTTCAACAGGCTTGAAAGGTAATAAATTTGGCATTGCTTACGATGAAGTGATCAACACTTATCGCGAAGCGGCATCGATGGCCAATTGCAAAATTGTAGGCATTGATTGCCACATTGGTTCACAAATCACAGAAATCAGCCCTTACTTAGATGCTTTAGATCGAGTGCTGGACTTAATCAAATTGCTTGGTGATAACGGCATCAATATTCATCACTTAGATATTGGTGGCGGATTGGGTATCAACTATGCCAATGACGCACCTCCAGCAATCACTGAATTTGCTAATACTTTACTCAATCACATTGAAGCAAAAGGTTATGGACACCTTGAGGTGTTGTTTGAGCCCGGCAGATCATTGGTTGGTAATGCGGGTCTTTTGTTGACCACGGTTGAATATATCAAGCCTGGTGAGACAAAGAATTTTTGTATTGTTGATGCAGCCATGAATGATTTGATGCGTCCTGCCATGTATGAGGCTTATCACGCCATTGTTCCAGTCAAGCAGTCAAGTGCAGCAAATATGATTTGTGATGTTGTCGGCCCCATTTGCGAATCAGGTGATTGGCTTGGAAGAGATCGCGAACTTAATGTTCAAGCTGGTGATCAGTTAGCTATTTTGTCAGCTGGCGCCTATGGCTTTACCATGAGTTCAAATTACAACACCCGAGGTAGAGCAGCAGAAGTGATGGTTGATGGCTCAACCATTCACTTGATTCGTGAGCGAGAGTCGATTGAAAGTCTCTTTGCTAACGAAAGACTATTGCCTAATTAAAAAATATGCCAAGTAGCAAAGCTACTTGGCATACATATCAAAGTGTTGAGCTTTGATGATTTCTTGTTTACAGCGCTCCGTAACTGTGTAGACCTGACAAGAACATGTTCACGCCAATGAACGCAAAGGTCGTGACAAAAAGACCCACAATCGCCCACCAGGCAGCCACAACACCCCTTAAGCCCTTCATCAAACGCATGTGCAACCAAGCTGCGTAGTTAAGCCAAACAATCAAGGCCCAGGTTTCTTTTGGATCCCAACTCCAATAACCACCCCAGGCTTCTGCTGCCCACAAAGCACCAAGAATCGTTGCGATGGTGAAGAATGCGAAGCCAACGGCAATCGCTTTGTACATCACATCGTCAAGTAACTCTAGACTAGGTAAACGATCTGCCAAGATATTTTTTGCTTTGAGCAAATAAGCAACGCCCAACATCGCCGCAATGGCAAATGTGCCATAACCAATAAAGTTTGCTGGCACGTGTATCTTCATCCACCAGCTTTGTAAGGCTGGCACCAATGGTTGAATTTGGTGCGCATCACGTGTGACGCTGTACCAAAGAATAAAAGCAACTGCTGCAGCAATGATCCATAAAACAAAAGAGCCAAGAACCAAAGATTTGTACTTTGCCTCGTAATACAAGTGGAATAGTGCTGTTACCAAGCAGAAGAGGATGAACACTTCATACAAGTTAGAAATTGGTATATGACCAATGTCGGCGCCCATCAAATAGGACTCATACCAACGCACCAACATACCAGTCAAACCAATATAAACAGCCGCCCAACAAAACTTAGATCCTGTTGAACCCATATTTTGCGAACGGAAAAATAAGTTCAAGGTGTAAAAGAGTGTGCTGAAACAGAAAAATACGCTCATCCATAAAATTGCGGACTGGCTAGATAGCATGTACTTCAAAAAGAATGCTTGATCTGCTCTAGCAAGAGCACCACCTTCTGGCGTTTGATAGAAATAAATGGCCAAGAAAGTCAGTATCGTAGAACCGATCATCAGAGTTCTTAGCGGCTTCCATGCCCAACCCAAAATCGCCAGCGCAGGCACTGAACAAAACAAAATTGTTTGTTCATAGCTATCCATAAAACTATAAAAACGAGCCTCAGCAAAGATGGCGCCTGCCAACAAAGCCAGAGCAAATAGATAGTCCATCAGACCCAGGTCTTTAAAAATCTTCACAAAACCTTGTTTTAGGTTTTGAAGCAAGCCACCTTGAACCGTACTAACGTATTTAGTTTCCATCATTGAAAATCTTTCTGATATTTTTCAAACTCTTTTTCAAAATCCAATGTTTTTCTTGATGTCGACATTGCAAATAGTTGCTTGCCATTGGATAAGCTTCTGACCCAGATTCTTCTCTCTGGCAAATAGAACATTGCAAAAATACCCAGGGTCAATAGTAAACAACCCAGATAAACCATGTTCTTGCCAGGGGATCTGGTGACCTGAAAGACACTGGCTTTGACTTCTTCAAATGAGTCCAACTGGAAGACCAGGGGGGCTGGATAAAAATTAGCATCAGACAAGGCAGATGTTGCGGCCTGGATGAAGCGCTGACTCTCCATGTCATTTTTAGCAGGAGGTAATTTGAGTTGAGCTCTGGCTTCTTGCCACAATTCCCAAATCACCCCATTCAATACTTTTAATACAACCTCAGCTGCTTTTTGTTGATCGGCCTCTGGAACGGCTTTATCAATGAAAGAACCTAAAGCAGCAAAGCCACCAGGTTTGATACCAGCTTCTTTTGCTTGCTCAATGGCGAAAGCGGTTGAGCCAGAAAACAGCTCAATCGATCTGCTTGCACTTTCTTTTAACTGGCTCAACATTTGTGGAGCACCAGCAAAACCTGGTTGCTGACCGACGGATGCAATGAAGCGCTGCACGGCACGTTGACGTGCACTTGAATCTTGTAACAAAGTTCTCAATGTCAACCACTCATTCAGGCTCAAGTTCGCATCTGCCGGTACGCGCAGATACTTAAACTCTTCTGCAGAACTTTGTCGTACACCGAACATGAACATCGGCATTTCATCAATGAACAATGGCTGCATGTAGTTACTGTATTCACGGGCCTGACCAGCAGCATCTCTTAACTTATATTGAACTGATGGCCCTACATTTTTTAAATCGACAGGCTTACTGGTTTTAGCAGCAGATCCTAAACGATCACTGAATACCTTTTTCAATCCTTTATCAGCGTCTTGTGTGGCAACCCCTCTAACATCAGTTTGACCAGATGCATTGGATATATTTTCAACGTTGGTCGGTCTAAAGCCGCTGAACTCAAGGGTGTAACTTGTGCCATCACTGGACTTTAGCTTGGTGCTTTGACCAACATCACCATTCACAATAAAACTTGATTGAACAGAGTTGGCGGGGCCCTGCATAGGGTATGCGCGTAACTTTAGTTTAGAGCCGCCATCTTCAAAGCTTGATTGATAAATGGCAACGCCTCGGTGAATCATTGGCTCATTCACCTTGATTTTTGCTTCCGTTTCTTTGCCAGTATCCAAATCTTTAATGAGCACTTCACTCATGAATAACTTTGGCATGCCAGTGCTGTAATACTCAACATGGAATTTTTTCAATGAAATTGAAAAAGGCAATTCTTGAATGATGCTGCCACTTGTTGAGCTCAACAAGGCCGTTGCACTTGTACCGCCTTCAGGAACGAAAATATTTGCTCTATAGCTGGGATTTGCTTCACTTAATTTATGCTCTTTAGGAATGTCTGAGATCAACATTCCTTGAGTGCTTTCTGGAAGAACACTTTTTCCACCAAACCAAATTTGCCCGCGCGTGAATAAATCTCCGTCCAACAAACCGCCCAAACAAATTAAAACAATCGCACTGTGCGCGAAGATATAACCCCACTTACTAGCAGCGCCTTTTTTTGCAAGTACTCTAGAGCTATCGTCAGATACCAGCGTCTTAACCGAGTAACCTTCTTTTGCTAACTGATCAGCAATTTTTGCTGCAGCAGCTTGAGTAGAAAGATTACCTGTTGAAAATTCGAAATGATGATGAAGTGCCCTCAATCCACCTTCTTGAACATGCTCTTTCCATGCACGAACATCGGCCAACATTTTTGGAGCATTGCGCAACACGCAAAATGACACTGACACTACTAAGAATGCCAAGATCAATAAAAACCACCAAGCTGTATAAACCGCGAACAACCCTAGGCCATTAAAAATTTCCGCCCAAAATGGTCCGAATTGATTCACATAGTTTGCGTAAGGCTCGCCTTGCTTAATGACAGTTCCAATAATGCTGGCAATTGAAATAATGGTCAGTAAAGCAATCGCAAAGCGCATCGAGGAAAGCAACTCGACACTAGCTCGATTAAATCTTTTCAAACGACCATCCGATGCCACAAGAACCGTGTTCGCCATAACCTTCTTTTAAAAAAATAAAAAGCCCACAAACAATGTTCGTGGGCCCTTCTTAATGAGAGCTACTTAATGAATAAATTAACGCAAGCCGGCGATGTAATCTGACACAGCTTTGATTTCTGCATCTGACATTCTAGAGGCAATTCCGGTCATCTGCACGCTGTTCTTGCGCTCACCTTGACGGTAGGCAACCAACTGAGCTTCAGTGTACTCAGCCCACTGACCTGATAGACGTGGATACTGTGCTGGAATACCTGCGCCATTAGGTGCATGACAAGCTGCACATGCTGGCACTTGCTTAGAAGCAATACCGCCACGGTAAATCTTTTGACCTAATTCGATGCTGGCTTTATTTTTAGCAGTGCCCAAACCAGGGGTTTGCTTTTCCAAATAAGCAGCAACGTTGATCATGTCTTCTTCAGTCATCATTCCAGCAAAAGCGCCCATGATGGCATTAGGACGATCTTTACCAGCCTTGTAATCTTTTAACTGTTTTACTGTATAGGCAGCGTGCTGACCAGCCAATTTAGGATAGGTACCACCACCGCTCACGCCATTAGGACCATGGCAACCCATACAAGCAGCAAGGCCACGCTTAGCATCGCCTGCGTTGTACAAAGCTTCACCCTTAGCAACATCAGGCTTTGCTGGACCAGCAGGAGCTGGGGCAGCAGCAGGATCTGCTGCAAAAGATGGATTAACCAAAGATAAACCTAGGGCAATCACTAAAGTTTTTAATGTGACGGAAAATGTTTGACGCATTGTGCTCTCACCTGTATGTATATGATGCGAAGATTCTTAAATCTTTATTTTTAAGTAAACAACTAATTAACAGCGTTAGATTTTACAATAGGTCTAACCCATAAACATCTATGTCGACCTTACATCAAGCACAATTTCTAGTAACCATTAACCACCTGGTTGATTTGCCCACTTGGGAGATCCCAGAGGTGGCTTTTGCTGGTCGCTCAAATGCTGGTAAATCGACTGCAATTAACGTACTTTGCCAACAAAATCGCCTTGCATTTGCCAGTAAAACGCCAGGAAGAACGCAACATATCAACTTTTTCGGTATTTTAACGAAAGATAAGACCAATTTAGCGAATTTAGTCGATTTACCGGGTTATGGCTACGCCCAAGTTGACCTTAAAACAAAAAGTCATTGGAACAACCTACTTTCTAGCTATTTACAAACCAGGCCCAACCTCAAAGGCATGGTTTTGATCATGGATTCACGCCGCGGCATGACAGATTTGGACCAACAGATGATTGAATGGTTCAGCCCAACAGGACGCCCAATTCATGTTTTATTAACAAAATGTGACAAATTGAATCAATCTGAGAGCCGTTTGGCCCTCAAAAAGTTACAAGAGAAACTCAAGGAACTTAACCCACATGGGCCATACACAGCTCAACTCTTTTCCAGCACCAAAAGAATTGGTCTGGTGGAAGCTGATGCAATGGTTTCAAATTGGTTGGGTATCGAAGCATCTGCAGCACATACCAGCAATGAAAATCGGATTTCTAAAAATCTAAAACCCCAACTTTCTTCATAAGGTTTTATATGCAACTATTTCATCGTCCACGTCGCTTACGCAAAACAGATTGGTCACGTCGCTTAGTTCAAGAAAATCAACTTTCATCCAATGACCTTATTTATCCAGTTTTCTTATTAGAGGGTAGCGGCCGCGAAGAATCTGTTTCATCGATGCCCGGCGTTAGTCGCTTATCGCTTGATAAGTTAATGTTGGTCGCTGAAGACTGTGTCAAGCTTGGTATTCCTGTGATGGCTTTATTCCCTGTGATCAGGGCTGAACTCAAAACTCCAGATGGTAAAGAAGCATTCAATCCTAATGGCTTAATTCCCCAAGCAGTCAAAGAACTAAAGAAACAATTTCCCAATCTTGGGATCATGACTGATATTGCGCTAGATCCATACACCAGCCATGGCCAAGATGGCATCATCGATGCTGATGGCTACGTGCTGAATGATCCAACGGTTGATGCGCTGATCAAACAAGCTTTGACTCATGCTCAAGCTGGTGCAGACATCGTTGCCCCTTCTGACATGATGGATGGTCGTATTGGAGCAATCAGAGACTCACTGGAAGCTCACGGTTTTATTCATACCCAGATCATGGCCTACTCAGCCAAGTACGCATCAGCTTTTTACGGCCCATTCCGAGATGCCGTTGGCTCTGCTGGTAATTTGGGTAAGAGTGATAAGAAAAATTACCAAATGGACCCGGCTAATTCTGATGAAGCCATCAGAGAAGTCGCTCTTGATATTGAAGAGGGTGCCGACATGGTGATGGTCAAACCTGGCATGCCTTATTTAGACATTGTTCGGAGAGTCAAAGAAGAACTTGGCTACCCAACCTTTGCTTATCAAGTGAGTGGCGAATACGCGATGATCAAAGCCGCAGGACAAAATGGCTGGATCAATGAGGAAGCGGTGATGATGGAATCTCTGCTGGCATTTAAGCGCGCAGGTGCAGATGGCATTCTGACTTACTTTGCCAGAGACGCTGCACGACTTTTAAACGCAAAGAAATAACTTAAAAGAGTAGCGGGACTTGCAGTAAATCTTATTGCAGGCGCTCTAAAAAGCGCTCTGCTTTCATAAATCCGATCACTCTTTTTGAAACCTTTTCTTGTCCGTTTGCATCAAAAAATAAAATTGCTGGCGGACCAAACAAAGCATATTGCTTCAATATGCGCTGATGCTCGACAGTGTTTTTTGTTACATCCACTTGAATCAACTGATAAGCACTCAGCGCTGCTTTCACTTTCTCATCACTAAAAGTCAGTAATTCCATTTCTTTACAAGTCACACACCAGTCAGCATAAAAATCTAATAGGACTGGCTGTCCTTTTTGCCGAGCATCTTTGAGCTTATCTTCTAGTTGCGCTAATGAAGAAACTCTCTGAAACACAATGCCTGATTCAAGTCGATGCATGGTTTCGTTACTTGATGTCTTAGAGCTTGTGAAAATCGGCATTGCAACCCAAACTGCAAGGGCTATCAGCATGACGCCAAATATCTTTTGAACAACTGTCATCCATGCGCCTGCCTTTGGAATGATTCCCTTGGCACCAATCGCTAAAAGCATAAGCGGTAAGCCCATACCCAAGGCCATCACAAACAATAAAACGCCGCCCAATGGTATCGAACCAGTTTGAGCAATAAATGCCAGCACTCCAGCCAATGGTGCTGTGACACATGGACTTGCTATGAGGGTTGAAATCGCGCCCAACATGAAAGCGCCGACCACACTACCACCTTCTTGCTTACCAGCAATGCGATCAATTTTGTTGTGCAGTGATTGCGGCAAACGAAGCTCATAAAAACCAAACAAACTAGCAGCCAAAGCCAATAACATCAATGCAAATATGCTTAACACCCATGGGTTTTGTAACCAGGCTTGGATGTTTGCACCAAGTGCAGCTGTGATCATTCCGGCAACGCTGTACATGATTGCCATACCAAGCACATAAGACAATGCCAGCACAGATGATCTCAGCTTAGAGATATCACGATGTCTATTATTTTTTGAGCCAAATATCACGCTCGACATGATTGGCAGCATTGGCAATACGCAAGGAGTTAAAGCCATTGCGAGACCCAAGATAAAAAACGAACCCAGCAAAATAATTGGAGAAATATTTTGCAACATACCAGTTAACAGACCAGCATCATCTCTGGCGGACCATAGATCTGCTAAGCCTAACTTTTTGGGAGCACCCGTCTCAACTTCTGCACCCTCTTCATATAAAACACCATTAACAATTGACTGCAGTCCAGACAGCGTGAACCTTAATTCCATCGGCGGATAGCAAATTCCTTTATCTGCACAACCCTGCAACTCCATGCTCAATAGCATTCCAGAATTATTTTTGTTATTAATCAAAGGGAGAAAAATGCTGAAATCTTTTGGGTAAGTTTCTAATTCTTTGCCAAAGTTTTCATCGAATTTGATTTTGCCCTTAGGTAGCTGTGGGGTACCTAATGACAAATCGCCATTGTTTTTTACTATCTTGAATTTGATTGATTCACGGTAGATGTAATAACCCTTTGCAGGCTTTACATGCAACACGATTTCTTGGCTTGACTGATAGTCAGCAGTGACCTGAAAAGCTTGCTCAGGAGCAAGGAAGTTTTGTGCGTGAGCGCTTATCGCACCAAAGAGCAATGCAAAAGTAATCAGTAATTGTTTAATCATTTTTGCCACTTAACTGCGTATTTAGCCAGTCAGCATAATCTGATTCAACATCATCTAGCTTGATACAGATAATTTCAGGGACATCATAAGGGTGGCTTTGTTTTAGCAGAGTCATCAGTCCTTGCTTATTCGATTCATTCGTTTTGAAATGAACTGGATATTCTGTTGATGTCTCAATTTGACCTTGCCAGCGGTAGGTTGAAATGCACTCGGCTTGTATTTGAACGCAAGCAGCCATATTTCTTTCAATAGCCAAATCTGCCAATTTCTTGGCATCCTCATGCTTAGGGGCTGTTGTGATGATCAGATACATTGATTCCATCGGACTATTATCTTCCAAACAAAAAAGCCTGGCAAAACCAGGCTTTTTTGATGAACAGCAGGCTTTATTCTGCTGCTGGTGCTTCTGTGACTTCTGGGCGATCTAAAAGCTCAACCAAAGCCATAGGTGCATTGTCACCTACGCGGAAGCCAAACTTCAAAATACGCAAGTAACCGCCTGGACGTGTAGCAAAGCGTGGGCCTAACTCTGTGAAGAGCTTGGTGACCATTTCACGATCGCGCAAACGATCGAATGCTAAACGGCGGTTAGCCAAGTTGTCTTTTTTACCTAAAGTAATGAGCGGCTCAACTACACGACGCAACTCTTTAGCTTTTGGCAAAGTTGTTTTAATAACCTCGTGCTGCAACAATGAATTAGACATGTTGCGCAACATCGCTAAACGATGTGAGGATGTAC
>CALKUJ010000241.1 GCA_937996825.1 uncultured Polynucleobacter sp.
GAGCTTATTAAACGCCGAATAATTTTCTGTTCATGAGAAAATCCTCTACGTGAAAACTTTTTTTAACATCTTGGCCCATGGCTTTCTCTGGTTCTTGGCGATCATTCCTTATCGTTGGACTGTGGCTATTGGCCATGCTTTGGGATCTATTGCGCCAACATTCTCAAAGTCTCGAGTCAAGATTGTTAATGCCAACCTGAGAGCTTGCTTTCCAAATCTCACTCAAGAGCAGAGAGATGTTTTAGCAAAGCAGCATTGGCGTTTGTTGGGGCGCAGTTTTGCTGAGCGTGGTCGTCTTTGGTTGGGCAGTGCTGAGTCAATCAATCAATTTGTCACCGTGCATCCTGAAGTTGATATGAATGATGGCAAGCCTCGCTTGTATGTCAGCATGCATTTGGCTGGTATCGAAGCTGGATTGATTGCCATCACCATGCACCTCAAAAAAATTAAAGCACCACCTGGTATTACTTTGTATGTCTTTATGAGAAACGATTACTTTGAGCCGCGCATTAAAAAATGGCGTGAACGTTTTGGTGCCAAGATGTTGCTCAGAGAAAGCCATGGTCGTGAGTTGATTCGTGAGGCGCGCAAAGGCACCTTTGTGTGTTTATCTCCAGACATGGATTTAGGAAGAAGAGATTCGGAATTTGTGCCATTTTTTGGCGTATCAACCAACACAGTTTTGTCGGTCTCAAAAATGGCCAAATTAGCAGGCGCAGAAGTTTGTCCCATCTTCACGACTTTGCGATCTGATCAATCAGGTTATGACTGTCATGTCGGTAAGCCTTGGCCTAATTTCCCGACAGACGATCCTGTTGCGGATACGATTCGCATGAGCCAATACTTTGAGGAAGTGATAAAGCCAAGAATTCCAGAGTACTACTGGATACACAAGCGCTTTAAGAATAGACCTGAGGGTGAGCCGTCTATTTATTAATGGGTCGCTTAGTTAAAGACCGCCCGGTCTGATCAAGCCAACTGCAAGACCTTCAATGGTGATCTCGTGACGACGTGGATCAACAATGATATTTTCAAAGTCAGGATTTTCTGCAATCAACTCAATTTTGATGCCGTGTGGACCTTTGGATTGTGACCAGCGCTTAACGGTCACTTCATCATCGAGACGAGCGACAACCACTTCACCATTTCTGGCTTCAGTGGTTTTCTTCACAGCCAAATAATCACCATCCAAAATACCTGCGTCGCGCATACTCATGCCGCGAACTTGCAAAAGATAATCGGCACCTTTATCAAACAATGATGGGTCGCATGGAATCTGCTTTTGAATATGTTCAACTGCCAAGATAGGAGAGCCCGCTGCAACTCGACCAATCAATGGCAAGGTGAGTTGTTGTAATGCAGCCAGTGGCAAATTCATTTGCTTAGGTAATTTGATGCCACGTGATGTGCCAGGAGTTAATTCAACATATCCCTTGCGGGCCAGGGCACGTAAATGCTCTTCAGCAGCATTTGCAGAAGCAAAGCCCAAGCGACTTGCGATTTCAGCACGTGTGGGCGGAAGGCCACTCTTGGAGATGGCATCGGTGATCAAACCAAGGATTTCTTCTTGGCGGGCCGTTAACTTGGGTTTTGCTGTGATTGCATCCATGCTGTGATTCTATACAGTGATTTCATAACTTGCAATACCCATTGATAATGTTTTTTATGAGTACGCAATATTTATTACTTTTGGGCACGGGCGGAACCATCGCAGGTTTGGCCATGGACGCTCAAAAACCTCTGAATTACGTCGCTGGCCAGTTGCCAGTGGAGGGGCTTTTGGAAAAAGTTCAAGAAAGCCTTGAGTTTGGTGAGGTGCGCACGGTTCAAGTCGCCAATATCGACAGTCGGAATATGACTGAAGACCTCTTGGTCAAGCTTGGTTGGGCTGTCAAAGCTGGCCTAGAGAATGATGATGTTTCAGGAATTGTGATCACCCATGGCACAGATACCATGGAAGAAACGGGTGTTTTTCTTCATGCCACCTTGGGCAAATTGGCCAGTCACTATAAAAAAGCCGTGGTTTTGACTGGTGCCATGCTGCCAGCCAATGCCGATCACTCCGATGGGCAGACCAATTTAAAGTCAGCCCTGTATTTGGCCAAAGAAGCCCGCAGTCTTCAGCAGTTCGGAATATTGGCCGTATTGGCTGGAAAACCCTGTTTGGCCAGGGATTTATCCAAACAGCACACCCATGCCTTGGACGCCTTGGTGGTCAATGCCCGTGAGTTGGACGGGCCCATTCATAAAAAGCAGGCAGACCTGCAGTTACCAGCCGAAGCCTCGTGGCCTTGGGTAGAAATTGTGACCAGTCACGCGGGCGCATCTGGGAAGTTGGTCGATATGCTCGTATCTCAAGGTGTACAGGGTATTGTGGTAGCTGGAACAGGGCAAGGTAGCGTGAATAAAGTTCTGGCCGATCAACTGATCCAAGCAGCTTTGAGCGGTGTGGCAGTCATCAGATCCTCAAGGGTGGGGGCTGGTGCCGTGTTTTCTGAGATTCCCGAGCCTGATACCGCCTGGAATTGGCTATCTGCCAGGGATTTGAACCCCGCCAAGTCCAGAATTGCCCTCCAATTGGCACTTTTAGAGGCAAATTCCCGTAAAACTGACGATTGGCAGAGTATTTTTGCTACAATCTAAGGCTGTAGTTTTTTTACCTTGTCACACTGGTCAATTATCTAAACAGTGATAGTTGAGACGCCCAGGTGACTTTTATCCATAAGGAGTAATTAATGCGTCATTACGAAATCGTTTTTATCGTCCATCCGGACCAAAGCGAGCAAGTACCTGCCATGGTTGAAAAGTACACAAGTACTATTACAACTCAAGGTGGCAAAGTTCACCGCGTTGAAGACTGGGGTCGTCGTCAGATGGCTTACATGATCGACAAACTTGCTAAAGCTCACTACGTTTGCATGAACATCGAGTGCGGTCAAACGACTCTTGATGAACTAGAGCACGGCTTTAAGTTCAACGACGCTGTATTGCGTCACTTGGTTATCAAGACAAAGAAAGCTGAAACAGAGCCTTCAATCATGATGAAGCAAGTTGAACGCGAAGAAGCTCGTAAAGCTCTTCAAGCAACGGAGGCGCCTGCTGCCTAATAGGCACTGAGCGGGTTTGGGTTGAATCATTTCATCCTAACAGCCGCCCTTGTCGCTCGGGAAGCTCTTAGATACACCCCTGCAGGAGTCCCTGTCATTGAATGCCTACTAGAACATAGTGGCGAAGTTCAAGAAGCAGGTCATGCAAGGTTAATCAAAATGAGTCTTGAAGCGATGGCCATCGGAACAGTGCATCAAAAACTGGATCAGATGGAGTTGGGAAGGTTGGCTAGATTTGAGGGGTTCTTAACTCACAAAAGCCTGCGCAGTCAGCGACTCGTCTTTCATATCACGCATATTGAATTGTAAAAAAGGAAACATCATGGCATTTGTAAAAAAAGGTGATGACCGCAAGAACAAGCGTCCAGCACAAAACCCATTATTCAAACGTAAACGTTTTTGCCGTTTTACAGCAGCAAACGTTGAACAAATCGATTACAAAGATGTAGACACACTACGTGACTTCATCGGCGAAAACGGCAAGATCACTCCTGCTCGTTTGACTGGTACAAAAGCTTTGTATCAGCGCCAATTAGAGACAGCCATCAAGCGCGCTCGTTTTTTAGCCTTGATGCCTTTCACTGACCAACATAAGAAATAATCAGGAGTCACTATGCAAATTATTCTCCTAGAAAAAGTAGCTAACCTCGGTAACTTGGGCGACGTTGTTCGCGTTAAAGATGGTTTCGCACGTAACTTTTTGATTCCACAACGCATGGCTCGCCGTGCAACTGCTGCAGCGATTGCTGAGTTTGAAACTAAGCGCGCTGAATTAGAGAAGCTAGCTGCTGAGAAATTGGCTGCTGCTCAAGCTGTTGGCGCTAAGTTGGGTGGTCTAGTTCTTGAAATCAGACAAAAGGCTGGTGTTGATGGCCGTTTGTTCGGTTCAGTAACAAACCATGACATTGCTGACGCTTTGAAAGCCAAAGGTTTTGCGATTGAGAAGGCTTCAGTTCGTATGCCAACAGGTCCATTGAAGATTGTTGGTGACCATCCTTTATCAGTAGCTGTTCACACAGACGTAGTTGTTGAAATTACTGTCCAAGTGATTGGCGAGCAAGCTTAATTCATCTTTAATTGTTTGATATCTCTCTGATATCATCAGTTCATGGTTGATTTAGCTGTACAAGCTTTAAAAGTACCTCCGCATTCCGTCGAGGCCGAGCAATCGGTGCTCGGCGGTTTGCTTTTGGACAACTCTGCCTGGGATCGGGTAGGGGACATCCTCACAGAGAAAGATTTCTATCGTCCGGATCATGGCTTGATTTACCGTGTGATTGGTAAGTTGGCCAGTGAAGGTATGCCGGCAGATGTGATCACGGTTGCTGAGGCGATGAAGACGCAAGGCGGCGGTGAAGGAATCGGTATTGATTACCTCAATGCCTTGGCGCAATCGACACCAAGTGCTTCAAATATTCGTGGTTACGCTGAAATTGTGCGAGATCGCAGTGTCCTGCGTCGCTTGATTCAAACCTCAGATCAAATTGCCGGAACCGCCTTCACTCCTGAAGGTCGATCAGTCAGAACTATTTTGGATGAGGCCGAATCGAGAATCTTGGCAATTGGCGAAGAGGGTAACCGCGGTAAAACTGACTATTTTGAAATTTCCCCATTATTGACCGATGTGGTGAGTCGCATTGACGAGCTTTATCACCGTCAAGGTTCAACAGATGTCACTGGAGTGGCAACTAGCTTCGTTGATTTAGATCGTCAAACGAGCGGCCTGCAAAAGGGTGATTTGATCATTGTGGCTGGTCGTCCTTCGATGGGTAAAACAAGTTTTGCTGTCAATATTGCTGAAAACGTGGCTCTCAAAGAAGGTTTGCCTGTTTTGATTTTCTCAATGGAGATGGGCGCCTCTCAATTGGCTTCTCGTATCCTTGGTTCAGTGGGGCGCATCGATCAGTCACGCATGAGAACAGGCAAGTTAACTGAAGATGAATGGCCAAAGATCACTGAAGCCATTTCTCGTTTGAACGAGACCAGTATCATGATTGATGAAACTGGTGCTTTGAGTAGTCTTGAGCTTCGTGCCAGAGCCAGACGTATTGCACGCAAATGCGGTACTTTGGGCTTGATTGTGGTCGACTATTTACAGTTGATGAGCGGCAACAGTGGTGGTGGCAACTCCGAAAACCGCGCTACTGAAATTTCAGAAATTTCCAGATCTTTGAAATCATTGGCCAAAGAATTGCAGTGCCCAGTGATTGCTTTATCTCAGTTAAATCGTGGCTTGGAGCAACGACCAAATAAACGCCCGATCATGTCTGATTTGCGCGAATCTGGCGCTATCGAACAAGATGCTGACGTTATCTTGTTTATTTATCGTGATGAGGTTTATCACCCAGATACAACCACTGATAAAGGCATTGCTGAGATCATTTGTGCCAAGCAGCGTAATGGTCCGATTGGTACTGTGAGACTCAGTTGGCAGGGACAGTACACCAAATTTGATAATTTGGCATTGGGTCATGGCCAATCCTCTGGCGGATACGAACCCTTCTAGTTATCTTTGCACAACTCGTCTGGCTTCGGTGTATCTCTTGGACCAATAAGGCGATGTGATTTTCTCTAAACGCACTGTGCCACCTTTAGAAGGTGCGTGCACAAAACGTCCCTTACCAACATAAATGCCAACATGTGAATGTGGGCCGCCTTGTGTATTAAAAAATACCAAGTCTCCTGGGGCGGGCGTTGAGTTACCCAGAGATTGACCAATTTTGCCAATTTCATCGGTGGTGCGCGGCATTTGTTTGTTGGCAGCATTCTTATAAACGTAGCCAATCAAGCCACTGCAGTCAAAGCCACTTTTCGGTGTGTTGCCACCATAACGGTAGGGAATTCCAACCAAACCAATCGCTGCAATCGAAATATCTTCAAGTCCAGCGCTGACCTCTTTATCAAAATCAGGCAGTGATGAAAACCTCGGCAGACTCGCACACGCAGTCAAAACGCTACAACTGGTAAAGATCAATAAAGATCTTTTACTTTGTTCGAAGCCCAATGAAAAAGAAGGCGAGAACTTCCTCGCCTTCTTAAGCCATTTTGGATTAAAGAGCGTCTGCTGCATGATCCGCTAAACGTGAACGCTCGCCACGCGCCAAGGTCACGTGACCGCTGTGTCTCCAACCCTTGAAGCGATCGACCACATAAGTTAAGCCAGATGAGCCTTCTGTGAGGTAAGGGGTGTCGATTTGAGCGATATTGCCCAAGCAAACGATTTTTGTTCCAGGGCCTGCGCGAGTCACCAAAGTCTTCATTTGTTTGGGCGTTAAATTCTGAGCCTCATCAATGATCAAGAATTTACTCACAAATGTGCGACCACGCATGAAGTTCATGCTCTTCACTTTGATTCTGGAGCGAATCAACTCTTGCGTAGCAGCACGACCCCATTCGCCAGCACCATCCTCATTGCGATGAAGAACTTCTAAATTGTCATCGAAAGCACCCATCCATGGCTGCATTTTTTCTTCTTCAGTGCCGGGTAAAAATCCGATGTCTTCACCAACTGGAACAGTTGCACGGGTGATGATGATTTCGTTGTAGCGTTTGCTATCTAAGACTTGCTCTAGAGCTGCAGCCAAGGCTAACAGAGTCTTGCCTGTGCCAGCCTGACCTAATAAGGTCACAAAATCAATGTCAGGGTTCATGAGCAAATTCATCGCAAAATTTTGCTCACGATTGCGTGCAGTGATACTCCATACATTGTTCTTTTGATGTGAGAAATCACGCAAGGTTTGGAGTAGTGCGGTCCGTCCTTGAACTTCTCTGACTTGAGCATAGAAAGGTGTGCCACCATCAGAGTTCTCTTGGTAAACAAATTGATTCACCATCATGTGGGCAACCGTTGGGCCCGTGACTCGATAAAACATCGTGCCTGATTTGGCGTCACTCCAGCTTTCCATGTCTTTGCCGTGTTTAGGCCAAAAATCCACAGGTAGCTGCAGTATTCCTGCGTACATCAAGTCGCGATCTTCGAGCACTTGGTCGTTGAAGTAATCTTCTGCAGGTAAGCCTAAGGCGCGGGCCTTGATGCGCATGTTGATATCTTTTGATACCAGCACCACTTGTCTGTCCTTGCGGCTTTGCTGAAGCTCTCTGACAACCCCAAGGATCATGTTATCGGCTTTGCCTGTTGGTAAGCCATCGGGCAGGGTGATGCTATTGAGTTGGATTTGGAAATACAGATTGCCAGTTGCATCCTTATTACCTAACTTGTTCAGAGGAATGCCATCCTCTAACACGCCACTGGTGTTGGCCACCAACTGATCCAAAGAACGACTGACCGTACGGGCGTTGCGAGCAACCTCGCTCATACCTTTCTTATGGTTATCCAACTCTTCAAGCGTCATCATTGGTAGATAGACATCATGCTCTTCGAAGCGGAATAAAGCTGAAGGGTCATGCATCAGGACGTTTGTATCGAGAACAAATAGACGAATGATGCCGTCGTCAGGTATTTTTCTGACGCGAGTTGAACTTTTGGCTGTCGGAGCTGACGATTTCTTGCTAGATTTGCTAGGGGCGCGCATTTTCTCAATGGCAATGTCCGCCAGTGATTGAGAGTCATCGGCATCAAGATCTAAACTGACCGAGCTCTCGACTAATTCTGTTACTTCATCTACTTCTTCAATTTCAATTCTTTTGGGACGTTTCTTTAACTCTGCTTTTGGTTGACGGCTGATGTTTACTTTATCTGCTGCTTGTGTTGGGATTGGTGGCAGAGGCATTCCGGAGGTCTCCTAAAAAAGAAAAAACCGCCTACCTGGTGGGGTGGCGGTCGGTAAGGTAAATGTATTTTTGTGCATCTAGGTATTAACTTATCCTACTTTGTGTGACATTGCAATCATAAATCGATGGCAGCTTTTAAAACATCTTGAACGTGCCCTGGAATCTTAAGTCCTCGCCATTCATGACGCAAGACACCTTCTTCATCAATTAAGAATGTGCTGCGTTCAATGCCTCGAACCTGCTTGCCGTACATGTTCTTCATTTTCATCACGCCGAACATTTGACACAGGGTTTCTTCGGTATCTGCAAGCAACTCAAAAGGAAGCTCAATTTTTCTCTTAAAGTTCTCGTGAGATTTGAGGTTGTCCCTTGAAATGCCAACAATCAAAGTATTGGCTCTGGTGAAATCGTCAATTGCGTCTCTGAACTCCATAGATTCAACAGTGCAACCTGGGGTTGAATCTTTGGGATAGAAGTACATGACCACCTTGCGACCTTGGCAAGCAGTTGGCGTGAAAACCAAACCGCTGGTTGCTGGAATCTCAAAGTAGGGGATTGGTTTACCAAGTGCTACGCTCATCAAGTCTCCAGTTTTTATTATTTATGCTGCTTTTAAGCATATTTATATCAGACTTATTGGAAAAGTCGATTTTTTTAATCACTTTTCAATCAGTAATGCAGCCACTACTTTGCGGCCCTCCGCCATGAGGACGTTGTATGTGCGACAGGCAGCCTGTAAATCCATGGTCTCTAGACCAATATTGCGAGTAATCAAGGGTGCAATCAGGGCCGGTTTTGGGAAGCGAATCCGCCCACCGCTGCCGAAAATCACCACGGCCGGTTCTAGTTTGGCAATTTGCTCAAAATCCTCGATTTTGATGTCCTCAAATCGGGTGCAAGACCATTCAATCACGGAGCTTTCTGGCGACAAAAGCAAAGAACTGGTGTAGCGCTGGGCATTGATTTCGATGTAATCAGGGCCGTAGG
>CALKUJ010000242.1 GCA_937996825.1 uncultured Polynucleobacter sp.
ATGATAGCTGGTGTGGTGGCACTGATTTTCTTAAGAATGAAAAAATCTTCTTCGTAAGCAAATCAGAAAATTGAGAACTTTTAGTTTAAGACGCTGATTGCGCAAATATTTCTGACATGTCTTGCGCCTGGGCGTGTATCACCCAGAGACCTGATAGCGATCGGTCCTTCTTGCACATCCAGGTATTTACCATCTTGCTTGGTGATCAGTAAAACTTGAGAGCCCGTTGGATTGTTAAAAATCTCTCCCCAGCTAAAAGTAGCCTTGTAACCATCCTTAGCAACAATTTCTATGCGGGTGTTTCTTAATGGGCGTGATGGCACATTTTCAAGACCATTCTTCAATAAAAAGTCTCTGAGCAATACCCCAGACCAGACAGTTCCTTGAGAATCACTGGAATTAACCGAACCAGAGACTTGCAAGCGCCGCTCTGCGGTGATTGAGGTTTGAGGCAACTGATTCATTGAGTTGAGCGTGAACATGGCTGGCTTGATAGCAAAGAGCCGCAATGCGACCACTTCATTTTTACCAAAAATGATATTGCTGTCAGCCGGACAGTCTTGAGCGAATGCCGGCTGAGCAAGCAACAATGCCATCAAACAAAATAGCCGCTTCATGGTGCTACTTATTTTGCAACAATCACGTCAGAAGCCTTGATGATGCCCCAAGCATCATCTCCAACTTTCAAGTTCAACTCATCAACAGCCTCGTTGGTGATAGAAGCAGTCAACATTTGACTATTGCCAATATCAATCTTGATGTGGCTTGTTGTTTGACCTTTTTTGATGTCAACAACTTTTCCTTTGAGCGTGTTACGTGCACTGAGAGATACATTTAGTTTCATAAAGCCTCCTTAATAGACAAACTGTTTAGCATAAACAGCATCATTGTAAAGTGCTTCTTTGTACTTATCTTTACCGTAGTCTCTGATGATTTTTTGACCAACATCAGAAGCCACAAAATTTACAAATTTGAGAGCGGTCTCACGGCCTGCAGTAGCGCCCTTAGGAGCCACCAAGGCATCGTATGTGTTGACCAAGAATTTATCGCCCCTGAATAAGATTTCTAAATCTGGAGCAACCGTTTTCTCAGCAACCCATGTGCTGCTATCAGTCATGAAGTAAGCTTTTTCTTTGTTCGCACGCTTCAAAGATGCTGTCATAAAGTCATTGGTAGAAATGTACCAAGCACCTGCTGGGGCTACACCAGCAGACTTCCATATGTCCATTTCTTTGACGTGTGTGCCTGATTTATCACCACGCGTGATGAAATTGGACTGAGCTGCCGCAATTCTTTTATAGGCATCAGCCCCGCTGGTGGCAGATTTGATTTTTGCAGGATCAGTCTTTGGTCCAACAATGTAAAACTCATTTGAACCAATCAGAGTTCTGTTGACGGCCCATCCATCTGCGATAGCTTGATTAACAGCAGCAGGTGCGTGCACCATGATCATGTCAACTTGTTTTGTTTTTAGTAGATTGAGCGAGGCGCCACTACCTGCCTTGATCCAAATCATTTTGGCATTTTCTTTTTTACCAAACTCTTCACCAAGTAGCTTTAATAGTCCAAGCTCACCAGGGCTGCCAGTGGCTAAGCTGAATTCATTAGCACCTGTACCGTAGATTGCTTCTACTTTTGGATTATTTTGAGCTTGAGCAACGGAAAAGGTCAGAGCCATAAGTCCTACCAAGATAAGTTTCACAATTATTTGCCTTTAGTTATAGATGAGTTAGGCAAACAGAATCTTGGAATTTACTTATTTAGGCAATATGCAAGCGCTTTCACATACGATCTTAAAAGAGATCTTTAAATCTTTGGCTTGGGCAGGCAAGATAGTTGAACCGTTTTAGAGCGCGTTTG